>JALWJZ010000104.1 GCA_026996855.1 Anaerolineales bacterium | reverse complement strand
CCTGGGTCCCTCGGATTTCATCAAGATGAAAATCGAGGGACCCAGGAGTACGATGAACAGGGCGGGCATGATGAGGAAGGTGAGGGGGAAGAGCATCTTAATGGGGGCTTTTCGGGCCTCTTCTTCGGCCCGTTGTCGCCGCTTCTGGCGCATGGCGTCGGCTTGAATGACCAGAATGTTGGAAAGACTCACACCCAATTGTTCGGCCTGCACCACCGCGGCCACGAAACTGGTCACTTCGGGCAGGCCGATGCGCTCGGCCATATCTCGTAGTGCGTCCTTTCGCGGTTTCCCCAGTTGTACTTCCCGGAGGACGCGCGCGAATTCCAGGGCCAGTTCGTTCTCCCACTTCTCCACCAGTTTCTGCATGGCCGCGTCGAACCCCAGGCCGGCCTGGACGCAAATGGTGAGCAAATCCAGGGCATCGGGGAAGGACTTGAGGATGGCCTTCTGGCGGCGTTGGATACGGCTTTTGATGAGGAGCACGGGCAGGTAAAAGCCCAAAAGGCCAAAGAGCAAGGCCCCCGGCAAAGCCATGCGCCGAATGTTGGGCGCGGGAGACGCACGAAGCAGGAAGAACCCGCCGATGAGCAGTCCTATAGCCAGGAAAAATCGCACCGCCACCACTACGGTGGGGTCCCAGCGGGCGCGCAGTCCTGCGCGTAGCAGGTCGATTTCCGTTGCGGCAATCACCCGCTGGGGAGTGAAGCGGAGGACGAATTCCCCAAAGCGCCGGGCGATGGGGATGAGGACCCGTTCCGAGAAGGGTTGGCGGAGTTCCAGGTCCTCGATGGAACGGATTTCTTCTCCTTCCTGGAGGAGTTGAAGTACCCGGCCTTCCACGTTTTGCGTCTGATGTCGCAACCCCACCCAAACCAGAAGCCCCGCGCCGACCAGCACAACCAGGAGAAGGAATACCCAGAGCCACATGGTTACACCTCGATTTGCGCGATGCGCTGCATGGCAAAGTAGCCCACGCCGATGAGCATCAAGCCGACGCCCATCATGAGGTAACCGCATAGACCGTTACGCAGGAATTCACCTGCATAATCGGGGGCAATGCGATAGATGATGAGAAAGAGGAAAATGGGCATGAGGGCCAGAATCATGCCCGAGTAGCGCACCTGGGCGGTCAGGGTGCGAATTTCACCTTGAATGCGGATGCGCTCCCGAATGGTGTGCACCGTGCTTTCCAGGATTTCCGTCAGAGGGCCGCCCACTTCCCGCTGGATTTTCATGGCCGTAATCACCATGTCCAGGTCTTCGCTGGGCATACGTTTGACCAGGTTGTCCAGGGCCTGGTCCATTGGGATGCCGATTTGCACCTCCTGCACGACGCGACGGAACTCTTCCGAAATCGGAGGCGGCATCTCTTTGGCCACGGAATCCAGGGCTTGCAAAAGGGAGAAGCCGGCCCGGAGGCCGTTGATGACCAGGTTCAGAGTATCCACCAGTTGGGCGTTGAATTGCTGAAGACGACGACGTTGCAGGAATTTGATGTAGTAGCCGAAACCAAACAGCCCTACGCCGAAACCGAGGAGGGTGAAAAGCAGCGTGCGCCCACCCAAAACATACCCCAGGAAGGTTCCCAGAATCACGGCCAGGATACGCAGCGCGATGTACTCCGTAGGTTTGAGCCGCAAACCCGCTCGGCTCAGGCCCCAGCGCAGGTTCTCCCACCAGGTGGTCCGTTCCAGTTGCTTGTTCAACCCGGCCAGGCGCTCCTCTCGGGTCACCCGGCGTTGGGCTTCCATAACTTCCCGCTCTTCTGGAGACAGGCGCTCTTCCAGCCGCTCCAGTTCCGAGCGGCCGGCCAGGCCGGTGACCAACGCACCTACCAAAAGCAGGCCAATGGTGACCACGCCTCCCAGCAGGAGCAGGGTTATGGGGTCCAACGGAATGGGCAGGGCAAAGGGCATCTTGGTGCTTCCCTCATCCAGAAGGGGTCCGACCTGCTTACCGGCGGGCGCCAGCGCCTATACCGAACACGCTGGGTGGCAGGTAAATGCCTGCGGCCCGGAAGCGGTCCATGAATTTGGAACGCAGCCCCGTAGGCTTGAGGCGTCCGTGCACCTTGCCATCGCGAAAGCCTGCGTGCTCGAACACGAAAATGTCCATCATTTGAATGACGTCGCCTTCCATGCCGGTGAGTTCGGTGATGGCCACGACTTTGCGGGAACCATCCCGCATCCGGCTCTGGAAGACGATGAGGTCCACCGCCGAGGCAATCTGCTCTCGAATGGCCCGCACCGGCAGGTCCATCCCGGCCATCAGACACATGGTTTCCAGGCGGGCCAGGGCATCGCGCGGGCTGTTGGAGTGCAGGGTGGTCATGGAGCCTTCGTGACCCGTGTTCATAGCCTGGAGCATGTCCAGGGCTTCGCCGCCCCGCACCTCGCCTACGATGATGCGGTCCGGGCGCATCCGCAAGGCATTGATGACCAACTGGCGGATGGTGACTTCCCCCTTGCCTTCGATGTTGGGCGGACGGGATTCCAGGCGCACCACGTGTTCCTGACGCAGTTGCAATTCCGCCGCGTTTTCGATGGTGATGATGCGTTCGTCATTGGGGATGAAACCGGAAAGGATGTTGAGCAGGGTCGTTTTACCCGAACCCGTACCGCCGGCCACGATGATGTTGAGCCGGGCTTTCACCGCGGCTTCCAGGTATTGAATGGCCTCGGGGGTGATGCTGCCTAAGCGAATCAAATCGTCCACAGTGAGGGGGGTGCGGAAGAATTTTCGGATGGTGATGACCGGGCCGTTCAACGCAATGGGCGGGATGACGATGTTCACACGGGAACCGTCGGGCAGGCGGGCGTCCACATAGGGGGTGGATTCGTCCACCCGCCGCCCCAGGGGCGCCACGATGCGCTCGATGATGCGCATGACGTGGTCGTCGTCTTCGAAGGTGATGGGCACTTTGTAGATTTTGCCCTTCCGTTCTACGTAAATCTGCTTGGGGCCGTTGACCATGATTTCGGTGATGGAGTCGTCTTCCAGCAACGGCTGCAGCGGCCCAAGGCCCAAAATTTCGGCCACAATGTGCTCGAACAGTCGTTGCCGCTCGGCCCGCGAAAGGACGATGTTCTCCTGCTGGAGAATCTGGTCCAGAAGTTCCCGGATGGTCTTGCGGACCTCATCGGCTTTGGAGATGTCCAACGAGGGGTCCAGTTCGTTGAGCAGGCGGTTTTGAATGCGACGCATCAGGTCGCTGTAGGCTTCTTTGCGCGAGGATGTGCTACCGCGTTCGCTGCGTGAACCCAATACGGAACCGGGTTTGCGGTTTTGTCCCGAGGGTGGTTTCTGCTGGTCCCCACCCAAGCGGCGTAACAGGGACATCCTTCCTCCTTTGCTTTCCCCTTAAGGTGCATCTGCCTTCATTGTGCCTCAAGCCTCGGCCTGTTGCAAGAGGCGTTGACGAACCTGGCGGACCAGGTGCAAAATGCCCTGTGCCGCCGGTGCGTTTCGTCGGGTCCGCACCAAGATTTCCCCGCGATTGACGCTATGCGGAACCCATTTGTCTTCGGGTATCACGTGCACAGGGATGCGGAAAAATTGCTGCAGGCGTTCGGCCGAGATACCCTTTTTCTTGTCGAATTTATTCAATACCAACAGAATTTTCTCCCGGGGCACATCGTTGGCAAAGAACTCCAGGGCCAGACGTACATTGCGCACCGAAACCACGTCTTGCTCGAAGGGGATGAGAACCAGGTCGCTCCGTTCCAGCGCGGCCAGGGTGTAGGTGTCCAATGGCGGGCCGGTGTCCACCACGATGTAATCGGCCAGGCTTCGGAGGAGGTTGAGGATTTCCCCGAAGGCCTCGGCCGTGGGCCGGGCGTCCTCCGGCCGGGCGGGTGCGGCCAGGATTTGGACGCCTGTGTCCTTATGGGTGATGAGCACCCGGGCCAGGATGTCCTGGTCGAATTCTTCGGCCAGTTCGCTCAAGGTGTGGCCGCTCTGTTCGTTGAAGAGCAGGGCCAGGTCGCCGAAGGCCCATTTGGCATCTACGGCCAGGATGGTGGTATCGGGGGTTTGCAAGGCCACGGCCAGATTCACCGCCAGCACGGATTTGCCTACTCCGCCTTTCGGGGCGAATACGGTGATGATGCGACCCGTGGCACCGCCCGGCTGGGCCAGGGGGGAAGTATCGCGGGCCGTGCTGATTTTCTCCCGCTCTTCCAGGGCCACTTCGCCGGCGCGGCGCACCGCGCTAAGCAATTCGTCGATGGAGGGAGGTTTCATCAAGAAATCTCGCGCACCGGCCATCATGGCCCGACGCATGTATTCCATATCCCCCTGGACGGTCAGGATGATGATTTGGGTGGCGGGCAACATCTTTCGAATGGCCTCCGTGGCCTCCAGCCCGCTGATGTCCGGAAGGTGAATGTCCATGATGATGACGTCGGGATCCAGCCGCTTGGCCGTTTGAATGGCCTCCCGGCCGGTGGCGGCTTCCCCCACTACTTCGATGTTGGATTCGAATTGCAAGAGTTTGCGCAGGTTCTCTCGCGTTTCCAGCACGTCGTCTACAATCATCACCCGAATGGGTTGGGCCATGGTTCACCACCTGGTAGGGAGGATATAAAATCGCTGAAAGAGTATGTTTTGGAAAGAGCCGTTGAAAACACCAGACGTTGGGGAACGTTGTTCGGGGCCGGGAAATCTCCGGCCCCTCCTTTGCTTGCCTACGGTACAGGCGTCGGTGTAGGTGGCATGTCATTGGGCAGCAAGGGCACTTCCACTTTGTCCACCCGGGGTTCTAGGTCGAAAAGTTGTTTACTGGGTACCACCAGGTTGTATTGTTCCAGGATGTAATTGAGGGTCACGGGGTCGGTCGTTATAGCCCCTTCGTCGTTCACCGAGCGCAGAACCAGGGTGAAGAACATCTTGCGGTCCATGAGGTATTTCAGGGTGAGCGCATCCTGCGGTTCCACGATGAGGGTGATGACGTCCGGTGGTTTGGGTTCGGCTTCTGGTGGAGGCGCGGGTTGCTCAATTTCCGGCACTTGTTGTTCCGCGGCCTCTTCCACCGCTTTGCGGGCTTCCAGGGCTTCGGGTTTTTGCCAGGGGAAGGTCCCCACGTAGAGCACAATGGCGTCGGAAACAATCATTTGGGTAACCATGCGGACCCGGGAAGGCTCCGAAGGAAGAGCGTACATAGTGAAATCGCCCTGGTCCTCGATTTTTCCAATGGGTGCGTTGCCGGGAACGCTTTGCACCACCAGGGTTTCGATGGTCTCCCCTCCCACGAATTGGGCACCCCCTTCGCCTGTAGCCGCGGGCTGGCCCGTGGGTTGGGTAGCGGTTGGGCTGCCGATGATAAGAGCGTTTTGAATGACGGAACCGGAGATGTTGGGCAGCCGGCTTTGGAAATCAGGATCCAGGTCCACAAAGGGTAGGGTCACCAGAATGCCTACGCGGTCGCCCGGTCGCACGGCGTAGGCCACACTGGTCAGGCGGGAGATGGGAATGGTGATGGCCACCCGACCGGCGGGGATTTGAAGCGCGGCCACGGAGCCGGTGGCCGGAATTTCCTCGGCCGTGTCTACCAGGTCCCCTTTGGTCAGAAAGATGCCGCGAGGCAGGTCACGCGCGGCCAGTTTACCGATGGCCTCTTCCACGTTCAAGATTTGGGTTTCGATGACCATATCCACGGGCATCGGCGCGGTGGTTACCATTTCTTCGGTGATGCGTTGGCCGCGACGGATGTCCTGGGCCGCCACCACGACTTCAATGGTCTCCGCCGGAACCGCTTCCTCTTGTGGTTGGCCGGGTTGTGCCTGCTGTCCCCCGCTCTGGAAGCGCCAGAACAGGGCCAGGCACAGCACAACGAGCAGAATGAACAGCAGGAAAATCAGAATCAAACGTCCACGTCGCATTCGCCTTACCTCCTGAAGATGTGCTCGGACGATTTGCGAAATTTATCCTTTCCTTACGACCCTACGTGCACGCCGTGGATCCTTGCGGAAGGCATTGGTTTTTCCGTTTGGTCCTGTCGGTAGTGTCTCCCCATTATAACACCCTTTCGTTTTATCAACGGTTACGGGATTGGGTGAACGGGCGTCGTGTATTTTTCCAGGCTTTCCCGCGCCGGATTTCGGAAGTGGGGGTGTTCGAAACTCGCGAGGCGCTTGTCGCTCCGCATTTTATCTCCGAAAACGGCCGGCACCCAATACGAAGTCAGGTTCGGAGCGACGAATCAAGCGGGTTGCCCAGACAATTTTCACGTAAGAATCGAGGCGCGTCCTTGCGTTTTTTGAACACTGCCGGCACCGGCAATTGGCACGAAGTTCGAGGTGATGATACACTATTTTTCGCAGCAGACCATCTTTTTTCCATTGAGGAGCACAAAGTATGGCTTTTCCCAAAACCATGCGAGCGGTGGTCAAAGTGCGGCCCGAACCGGGCTTCGAACTGCGTGAGATCCCCGTACCCGAAATCGGACCCCGAGATGTGCTCATCAAAGTGCGGGCCACCTCCATTTGCGGCACCGACTTGCACATCTACCGATGGGACCCTTGGGCCCAAAGTCGCATCAAGCCGCCCCTCATCATCGGGCACGAGTTTTGCGGCGACGTGGTCGCCGTGGGGAAAGAGGTGCGCACGGTCAAAGAAGGGGATTTCGTCTCGGTGGAGAGCCACATCGTTTGCGGTACTTGCGCGTACTGTCGTACCGGCAACGGCCATCTGTGCCCGAATACCCAAATCATCGGGGTGGACCGGGATGGCTCGTGGGCTGATTACATCGCCGTGCCCGCGGAAAACGCCTGGCCCAACCCGCCCGACATGCCGCCCCACATTGCCACCTTGGAAGAAAACTTCGGCAACGCGGTGCATACGGCCTTTGCCATCGACTTGAGGGCCAAGAAGGTCCTGGTGACCGGCTGCGGCCCTGTGGGAATCATGTCCATTGCGGTAGCCCGGGCCCTTGGTGCCCGGGCCATTTTTGCTACGGATATTTCCGATTACCGCCTCCGGCTGGCCCGGCGCATGGGCGCGGACGTCACCATCAATGCCAAAACCGAAGACGTGGTACAGCGCATTCTGGAATTGACCGACGGGGAAGGGGTGGATGCCTGGATGGAGATGTCCGGCGCACCCTCGGCCATCGAGCAGGGCTTTCAGGTGCTCAAGCCCGGGGGCGAGGTGGCCCTGCTGGGCCTGCCTCCCAGCCCCATGCAAGTGGATTGGAACGACTGGGTTATCTTTAAGGGCATCAAGGTGTACGGCATCATCGGCCGGCGGCTGTGGGAAACCTGGTACCAGATGCGGGGCCTTCTGCGCAGCGGCGCGGTGAACCTGGAACCCCTGGTGACCCACACCTTCCCCCTGGAGCAGTTCGAACAAGCCCTGGCTACCATGGCTTCGGGCCGGAGCGGCAAGGTGGTGATGGTGCCGTAGAAGGGGTTGGCCGTTGGCCGTTCGCCGCTGGCCGTTGGCGATTGCTGGTTTGGCGTGTTGGCCCACTTACCACTGTTCACTGACCACTAATCACTGATCACTGACCACTTGCATCAGGAGGATGAACCATGACCGACGTACTTGCCTGGATTGACGACGCGATTCGTGATTTGAAGGAACGGGGGCTGTACATCCATATCCGCACCATCGAGTCGCCCCAAGGACCCTGGATTGTCGTGGACGGCAAGAAGGTGCTCAACTTCTGTTCCAACAACTACCTGGGGCTGGCCAACGACCCCCGTTTGGTGGCCGCGGCCCGGGAAGCCATCGAAAAGTACGGCATCGGACCGGCCGCGGTGCGCACCATCGCCGGCACCATGCGCCTGCACGTGGAACTGGAAAAAGCCCTGGCGGAATTCAAGGAAACCGAGGCCGCGATTTCCTTCCAATCGGGTTTCAACGCCAACCTGGCCACCATCCCCGCCATCGTGGGCCGGGGGGATGTCATTTTCTCCGACGAACTCAACCACGCCAGCATCATCGACGGGTGCCGATTGAGCCGGGCGCAAATCGTGCGCTATCCCCACAACGATGCCCAGGCCCTGCGGGAACTGCTCAAGGAGCACCGCCACAAGTACAACCGGGCCCTCATTGTCACCGACGGCGTGTTCAGCATGGACGGCGACATCGCACCCCTGCCCGAACTCGCGGACCTGGCCGAGGAATTCGACGCCATGCTCATGGTGGACGACGCCCACGGCGAGGGCGTGCTGGGCCACGGCGGTCGCGGCATCGTGCATCACTTCGGCCTGACGGACCGGGTGCACATCGAAGTGGGCACCATGTCCAAGGCCTTTGGCGTGGTGGGCGGTTACGTGGCCGGGCCGGCGAAAATCGTGGAATGGCTGCTGCAGCGGGGCCGGCCTTTCCTCTTCTCCTCCGCCATGACGGTGCCCGACACGGCCGCGTGCCTGGCCGCGGTGCGCATCTTGCAGGAAAGCACCGAGTTGGTGGACCGCCTGTGGGAGAACACCCGTTATTTCAAGGCTCAGATGAAGGAACTGGGCTTCGACATCGGCCAGAGCGTCACTCCCATCACGCCGGTGATGCTGGGCGACGAAAAACTCACCCAGGAGTTCAGCCAGCGCCTCTTCGAGGAGGGCGTGTTCGCCACGGCCATCGCTTACCCCACCGTGCCCCTGGGCAAGGCCCGCATTCGGGTGATGATTTCCGCCTCCCACAGCAAGGAAGACCTGGACTTCGGCCTGGAGGCCTTCGCCAAGGTGGGCCGGGAACTGGGCGTGATTGGATGAGCGGCGAAAGGGGCAGCGGCCTGGCCGCTGCCCCCGGCCTTTGGCCCGCTGAAACGGGCCAAACCCACCTCGACACTGGATGTTGACCCTTCGAGACGGGCTTGAACGATGCGCTTTGGCCGGGGCGGCAAGCCCACCGACCTATGGCCCGAAAGGCAGGGTAACGCCACCATCGGAGCCTTGTTTTTGGCGAAGCCGGATGGAGAGGTAGCGGTCACTCATGCACATCGAAGTGCTCGACCTGATTCCCACATATCTTCGCTGTCGCGCGCGTCAGGCATGGGCCGAATACGAGCAGGCGTATCCGCAGTTGTTCCGTCATTACAACCGGTACTGGGCCGGAGATGATTTCCCCTACACAGACCTCGCACCCCATGAAGCAAAACGTCGGGCCGGGATGATTCACGCGCGCCTGCCTGCGATTCAACAAGCGCTGCAAGCCGCGTTTCCTCAAGGCGACCATGTGAAAGTGGCCCTTTTCGTGGGCAAAGGTACGTCCAATGGCCATGCTTTTTGGGACGAAGAGCGGCGGGCCTATGTGGTGTGGCTTCCGGTGGAGGCGTATACCACTTTTTTGCAGGTGGACGTCTTCGTCACCCACGAAATCCTCCACGCGCTGCAATACGCGCACCAGCCCGAACTTTATTTCACAAACGAACGGCAGATGAAGCGTGTGGGGCGTCAGGTGGTTACCGAAGGCTTTGCCACCTATGGAACCATGCAGGTACTGGGTTGTGACGAAATAACCGCTCTGTGGGCCGATTATGTTCCCCCGGAATTTGGCCACGCCTGGTATGGGCAATGTCGTCGGCGCGAAAGCGAACTCGTGACCCGCATCTTGCACGAGTGGAACACTAGTTCTCAGGACAATCCCTGGTTTACCATGTGGGATGAAACCGATGTGTCCCGCTATCGTGGCGGCTATTACGTGGGCTTGCGTGTCTTTCAAGAACTCGTCCGGCGCCACCAAGCCGATTTGGCCACTATGCTCACCTGGAAGGCTCGCGAGTTGGAGACGCGGGTCCGTGAAATCCTCACTCGGTTGGCCGGATGACGCCTTTCCCCACCCGTTCTCTTATTCCCCAGGTCCTGCATGCGCCGGAATTCGACCCACCCAGGGAAGGAAGGCCAGGATGACAGCCTGGGTGTACAGGTTTTTTCGGGTGAGGGTACCCTGGCTGAGCACACCCACCAGTCCGTGGGCCCGACGTTGGGCCTCGGTCCGGGGGTCCGCTGCCTGCAGCGCCTGATGGAGCGGTTGGCCCCGGGCCAGTTGTCGGGCCAGATGAGGGGGCAGGCGGAAGGCCCCGGCCCGGGACGCGTTCCCTTCCCCCTGGACATGCTCCACGACCACCCAGGCCACCATCCACCAGGAGCCGTCCGTGGCCGGGTGCACCTCGGCCTCGATGCCCACGCCAAACGCGGCCTGGGGCACCCTTTGCAGGGCATGAGCCGCTCGACGTCGCGCCCCCTGGAGCACGGCCTGGTCCGTGAAAGGGGGCGGCCCCGGCGGCACGGACACACCCTGCACGCGTATCCGCACCTTGGGGAAGAGGCGGGCCAGGGCCTGCTCTACGGATTGGGTCTTTATCGGGTTTTCCGAACCCACCGCAACCAGCATGTTGGCTTTTGCCTCCCTGGAGGGTTGACGCGCACGGCCTGCAAACCTCAACCTACCGGCCACTGGGGTCGAAGCAGGTGTTGTAGTCCTGACCTACGATGAGGAGCCAGTCGGCTTCGAGGTTTTGCTCCAGGGGCGGGTCCTGGCCTTCCACCAGAGCCTCGGGAGCCAGGCCCAAACGGTGCAACAAGAGGTCCGGGTCACCTTTGGTCGCTTGCAGGGGATACAGGCGTGACTGGGCCTGGATTTCCGTGGCCGGTTCCAGGAGCAAGGTCTCGTAGCCCCAGTATTCCAAGCGCCAGGCCGCCAGCAGGTCCCAACCTCGTTTCCCCGAGGCGTTGCGAACGGCCACCAGGGGGCCGGTTTCGGCCACGGTTTCCGGTGGCGGCCCCAGGGCCTCCTTCAACAGGTAGTACATGGGCAGTCGTTTCCACAAGAGTACCCAGTGCCCCCGGGGCGTGCGCCAGGAATCCACCACCGGTGGACGGATGCGGTAGAGGCGGATGTCGTCCAGGTCCAGGTTGGGCAACAGGGCGAAATACGGAAGCACGTCATGCCAGGTCAGGCGGGAATCCACATAAGGCCGCACGGCCTGGTACACCGCGGGCAGGCGGTGCCAGTTGGCCATGGCTTTGCGGTAGATGGCCAGCAGAACTTCCTGCTGGCGGCGATGACGATGGTAATCGCTGGATTTGGACCGGGCGCGCACGTACCACAGGGCCATGTCGCCGTCCATGGGCACCAGGCCGGGTTCCACGGTGTAGAGTTCCCAGTTTTCCGGGTCTGTAGGGTCCAGGTCGGGGGATTTGAGGCGCCAGTCGGTGTAAGGACAACTGACGGGAACTTCGATGCCGCCCAGGGCGTCTACAATGGCTTTGAAACTCTCGAAATCCACCAGCAGAATGTGGTCCACCCGAATGCCGAAGTTGTAGAGGAAAGTGCGACGCATCAAGGCCCGGCCACCACCGGGGTAGCCCGCGTACTCCCCCCACGCGTAGGCCGCGTTCAGGCGCTCCATGGTCCAACTGGGCACGTAGACGTACAGGTCCCGGGGGAAGGAGATAACGCTGACCGTGCCGTCGTACGGGCGTATGGCTACCAGCACGATGGCATCGGTGCGAAAGACCCGGCCTCGCCGGTCAATGCCCAGGAGCAGGAAGGTGTGGGTTTGTTCATCGGTGATGATGGGCATGGGTGAGGGGATTTCCGTGGGTGGCGGCGTCAGAGGTGGCACGTAGTAGGCCGGGGTGATGGGCCGGGGTGGTGGAATGAGCACGCGAATGAACCAGGAAGGCTGGGACGAGGTGGGAGTGGCGGTGAAGGTAGCGGTAAGGGTAGGGGAAGGGGATGCGGTGGGCGTTTGGTCCCTCCCGGGGGCCGTGGGGGTGCCCGTCGTGTGCCGTCCTTCCGTGGCCGGTGCGGTGCGGGCCGGGGTTGGGCTGGCCACGGATGTGGACGCGAGGGGGCTTGGAGTGGTGCCTTCCGTTTTCCCACATGCCGCGAGGAGAAGCCAAGCGGCGGTGAGGATGAGGAAGTATTTCCACGGGCGCATGGGAACGTCCTTTTACCGATGGGGTGGATGGCGATGCAACCCCTTTTCCCGAAAGGACCTCGCCGTGGTTAGTGGGAAAAGGCCTGTTGCAGTAAGGCACGGATGGCATCGTGGTTGGGAAGGAGCACATACGCGCCGCTGGGTTTAATCCAGGGGGTGACGTGCTCCCGTTGAATGGGGTAGGAGTAAATCTTTTCCGGGTCGAAACGGCGGGCCTGGAAGGCCAGGTAAGGCACGTCCGCGGGGCCGATGTTGGTTTCTACCATTTGGCTGAACAAGGCGTACAGTTCCGGTGCTCGATGGAGTGCGTCCATGCTCATCAGTTTTCGGGCCACGGCTTTGAGGATGTCCTGCTGTCGGCGAATGCGACTGAAGTCGCTGGTGGTCATGCGGGAGCGAGCGTACCACAGGGCTTCGTCGGCGTCCAGGTGATGGGGACCGGGGTCCAGGCATTTCCATCCCCCCTTGGGCCAGCGGTCGCACAGGCGTTGAGGAACCACCACATCCACGCCGCCCAGGATTTCGATAAGGCGTTTGAAGTCTTGCATACGGATGAGGGCGTAGTACTCCGGCCGTACGCCAAAGTTTTCCTCCAGGGTGGCCGCCAGCAGGGGGAAGCCGCCGTATTCCATAGCCACGTTGATGCGATTGTAACCAATGCCGGGGATGTGGACGTACAAATCCCGGGGGAAGGAAACCAGGCTCAGCGCGCCCGTGCTGGGGTTGTAAATGGCCAGGATGATGGTGTCGGTACGGAACCAGCGGCTATACCGCCAGCGTTGGTCGGATCCCAAAAGGAGAAAGAGGATGCGGTCCTCAAAGGGCGGTGTGGGCGTGGGTGAGGGTGTGGGAGTGAAGGTGGGCGTGGCCGTGGGCAGATGCACTGACGTGGGGCGATGTGGTCGAAAGGGTGTGCGTGTGGGTGGTATCGGCCCCCAGTACAAGGCTACGGTGGGGGAAGGTGGGGTCATGAAAGGCCCAAGGGGCAGGAAAGTCGTTCCCCATTGCAGTCCCAACAAAGTGCACGTAAGCCCACTGACGAAGAGCAGCATGAGTCCAATTCCCAGGCGCCACCAAGACCCGCCTGAGAAACGCGTGAAGACCTCGCTTTGGAAGCGATGGGGGAAACGTGAAAAACGCTGGTTCATCCTACGGCTTCAAGCGAGGCTCCCTCCTCCCGGCATACGGCCTTTCCCAGCATGTGGTCAGGGGTGCTTTGCTTCAGGCCGTGGAGGAAGGCGGGGTTTTGTCTTCGGAAGCGTCCTCGACTTGCGCGTTCGATTCCTCCCCCTGAAGTCCTTCGCGAAAGGCCCGAATGCCTTTGCCCAGTTCCGCGAAAACCTGGCTGATGCGTCCCACCCCAAAGAGCAGCAGCACGATGAGCAAAATGACCAGCCATTCCCACTGACCAAGCATGACTTTGCCTCCAGCAACATTCCTTACCAAGGGGAAAGAGGTCTGATCTGGACAGCCAAACCAATTGTACCATGCTTCCGACCGTTCGTCGGGGCCACCCGGTCTTGAATCTTGGGTCATCTTTCCAGCGTACCGAAGCGACTGAGCCATATCGCGCCTAAGCCCAGGGAAATCAAGGCCCATTTCAGGAGCCATCCTGAGCACCCCAGGGCATCCAACAAGGCCAGGGACCACGCGGCAGTAGTGGTTCCCAGAGCGTTCCAGATGGGTTCCCCCCAGGGGAAGAGCGCCTTGCGGGCTGCCCAATGGGCGATGCTATGGCCCAGGACCAGCACGGCCAGGTAGCGCAACAATTGCAAGCCCAGGCTTAGCATCAGGGCAAGGGGCAGTCCAATGATGGTGAAGGCCAGTAGGAGGCTGAGCAACGGAATGAGAATCAAACTGCTGGCACCCACGGCGAAGGCCATTCCCGCTTGCTCGCGAAGCACGCGACCCATGCGCCGCAACGGCTGGGGGAAATAAATGCTTACCAGCAGGGCCACCAGGCCCAGGGCCAGACCTTGCAGCAGGGCCGTCAGGATGCGCCATGCCAAATCGCCCAGGCGCATCCAGGGGGTTTGGGTTTTGGCATAGGGTTGGTACCCCGGGGGACGATGGAAGCGGGCTATGTAGGCACCGCGTTCCTGAATCACTTCTCCCCCCAGGACCGTCAGCGTGCCCTGGACCTGGGCCGTGGCACCCAGGAACACCCGTCCACCCATGAGCACGATGCGGCCCTGGACCTGTCCTTCGAGGACCATTTTTCCCCCAAACATGTACACGTTTCCCAGGATGCGCGCGCCTTCCTGTATCACGGCCTTCCCGTTGAACACCACCAGGTCGCCTTCCAGAGATTCTCCAGCAGGGAGCACAAACTCTTGAAAAAACACAACCACGTCCCCTTGTCGGGTTTGGGGGAGCAGGGACCACCATCCCATGACCAACCCGACGGCAAGGAGGAACCAGGACGACTTTCCCACATGCATAACTTCACCTCACAGGGCAAGACGATTTCGAGGGGTTGTCCAATGGCGCGGTGCAGTCTAATGGAGGCTTTGCAAAGGGTTGGGGGCCTCGGCCCACCGTTGCCTTGCCCACCACCGCACCATCCATCGGCTCCACATGTAAAGGCCAATGAGGGTGAGCAGTGCCAGCACCAGTAAGGGGGTCCACCAGGCCGTTCCCAGGCCCTCTCGCAAGATTTCCCCAAGCATGGGGATGGCCCATTGCCAAAGCACCAGGCGCCGTACCCAGGCTTGAGCCGCGGGAGGGAATACCAGCCATGTGAGAAACAGCCAGGGTAACCCACACGAGGCCAACGCCAGCAGGTAGGCCCATGCCCAGTACCAAAGGATGCGTCGGGAACGACGGCGAAAATCCTGAAGACGCTCCTGGACGCGATGGGAGAGACCCGGCGGTGGGTGGATGTCCGGCGCTTGGCGCAACAGATGTTCCCAGCCCTTTTGAGGCGGTGTGTTCATGCCTCTGTGCTCCGTGGAAGGCGTTCTTCTCGATTCCAGGCCTGTTCTATGTGTTTCCGAGCACGATAAAGCAGGCTCTTGACCGCGGAGGTGCTCCAACCCAAAACTTCGGCCACGGTGCGCAGGTCCATGCCTTCCCAATAATGCAGGACCACCACGGCCCGTTCACGTGGGGGAAGCTGAAGCACCAAGTGGCGGATGCGGTGGATTCGTTCTTCGGACAGGGCCGCTTCTTCCGGCGTAGGCTCGTGAGAGGCCATCCAGGCGCCCATGTAGGTGAGGTCTTCTAAGGCCACGGCTTTTCGACGGCGGCGCAGGTGGTCGATGCAAAGGCGGATGGCAATGGTGGCCAGCCAGGGCCAGAAAGGCCGCTTTGGGTCCACCGTCCAGAGGTTGGCATAGGCCCGCAGGAAGGTCTCCTGTACCACATCCTCGGCTTCCATGGCGTGGCCCAGGTACCGCATGGCCAGGGCATACACCCGAGGAGCCAGCGCCTCGACCAAACGGGCAAAGGCTTCCTGGTCGCCGTCTTGGGCGTTCCGTACCCATTCGGCTATCCGAGCATCGTTTGTGCGGCCTTTCATGTTCTCTTACGGAGGGAACCGATAGAGGTCGCGAATGTCTCAAGTATACCTTGCTTTATTTGCGCCCTGGGTGCCAGAGCGGGGGAATGCAAAAAACGCGCGACCGTGAAGGCCCTGGAGCGTAGAAAAAAACGAGAAGGCATCCCAAACCAAAATCCGAGGGAGGAGGTCGTCCGATGAAGCGGGTGCTTTGGCTTTTGATGGTCGTACCTTTTCTTTTGGCCTGTGGTTTCTTGCAGGGCCTTTCGCGAATGAAGCAAAGTGTGGAGTTCTATGCCACCCAGTTGCCGCAGACCCTGGAAAGTCAGCGTCCCACCCTGGAGGCCGTGGCCACACAGATCGCTCCGGTGGTGGAAACCGCGACCGCGGTGGTAGCGACTCCTCAGGCCGGCAACGAAGGCGAACCGCCTTCGTCGGGTTCCGGGTTCGTACTTCAGGGGTACGTTTCCGAATTGGAGCACATTCGTTCTGGAAGGGAACGCTTCATCAGCGTACTCATCATGGGCGACCAGCGTTTCACGCTGTTGGAAGCGGAGCACCGTTTCGACCGGGACCAAAAGGCCGAAGCGTGGTTTGGAACCTTCAACGACGAGGAGATTCGGGTCATCGTTCGAGAGGGTCGTACCTGGCTGTTTCAAGATGACCAGTGGATCATATGGTCCGGCGATCCGGAGGAGGTTCTGCTCAGCCCGGCTTTGCCCGAATGGGGGGGCTCCCAGGATATCCTCGAAGAAGTCGGGCGAGAACGAATTGCGGGGCTGGAGGTCATCCGTTATCGTCTTCGGGGGGTTGAACCGCCTCCGCTTACCCGAGAGGACCTTCAGGTGCCCGGTGTACCGCCCCTGGCCGGAGAACCGCAGGTGCAGTCTTTCGAGGCCCATGTGTGGATTACACCTGATGGGTACTTGGCGAAAATTCTGGCGCGCTGGGAAGTCCTGTTGCCGTTGCAAAATGGCCAGCAACAACCCGCCACGGTGGAATTCCTTTTTGAAGCATTGGACATCAACCAGCCGGTGGACATCCCCGTGCCCGAAATGGCGTCTCAGGTTCCGGAGGCGCCCCTTCCCATGCCTGAAGACGCTCAGTTCATTGGGCAAATCAGTCAGCCGCCCACCTGGCAGTACCAGGTGCCCTCGTGGGACCTGGAAACGGGGGTGGACTATATCCAGCAGGCCCTACAGAGTCAAAATTTCCAAATCAAAGAGCACCAGGTTTTGCCGGGGATGGCGGTTTTCCGGGTGGTGTCTCCTGAAGGTCAATCCTGGGAAATCGTGCTCACGCCCGCCGTATCAGGGCAGGGAGTTCTTGTGAACATCATCGGGACGTTGGGGCCGTAGGGTGGTCAAAAACGGCGGTTTCGCGAAGTAGGAGGCCCTGGACGTTCAAAACCGAGCGGGAACTGGCCTCCACCACTCTGGCGGCTCCCACTCTTCTCGCAACACGGCCATGATGAGGCTATCGTGATAGCGGTCGCCCAAGTAGCGGGCCTGGCGCCGACGGCCTTCCAGGCGAAAGCCGGCCTTTTCGTAGGTCCGTTGGCCTCGAAGGTTGAAGTCGTGGACCTCCAATTCCACTCGGTTCAGGTTGAGTATGGTGAAGGCGATGGCCACCATGGCCTGGGTGGCCTCGGTGCCCAGGCCCCGGTTCCAGTAGGCCTTTTCGCCGATGACGATGCCCAGTTCGGCCGAACGGTTGACCCAATCGATGCGGTGAAAGGTGGTGTTGCCGATGAGTATCCAGCCTTTCCTTTCTCGGGTTTCAATGCTGAGAGGCCGTTCCCACCGGGGGCGTTGGCGCACTTGGCGGTACCACTCCTCTTCGTCGTCCATGGAAAGGGGCCAGACGCCCGCCAAGTACTGGGTGACTTCGGGGTCGTTGAACCAGCGCACGAAAGCGGGCAGGTCCTCGCGCGCGACGGCTCGCAAACGCAGGCGCGGGGTGGTGAACATGGGGTACCTCCGAAGCAGTGAGCAGTCAGACATCAGCGGTCAGTAGTTAGCGATTGGTGCGTCGTGTGTCGTTGGCCGATGGCCGTTCGCCGTTGGTCGTTCGTTGATTCGTATATCCGTTCATTCGCAAATTCGCTCATTCGTTCATTCGTTCATTCATCCGGTTCCAAAGCGGCGTCGAGCCGCCGCACTCCAAAAATCCGCTCATCCGCTTTACCGCCTTACCGCTCTACCGCATTATCGCTTTCCCAAAGCGGCGCCCAGGCGCCGCACTCCAAAAATCCGCATATCCGCACATTCGCTCATTCGCACATTCGCTCATTCCAAATAAATCTCCACCCGGTCGCCGTCTTCCTCGTCCACCACTTCCACGATGCGCCCGCTTTCGCCTTCGGCGATGGCTTCCTCCAGCGCGGCCAGGATTTCCTCGGTGGCCTCATCGTCCAGGCCGCCGTAGCGCTGGGCCACCTTCAGGGCGACCTTGACCAGGCGGAGGGGCAGGTTGACGTTCACTTTGGTGCCGTCCTCTTCCTCTACCCGGATGCGAAGCCATCGGGGCCCGCCTTCTGTTCGGGAAGGGCCGGAGGAGGGGGTTTCCGGTGCCTTCAAGGCCTCCAGCAGGCGCGCCGCGTCTTCCGGGCTGAGTTTGCCCTCTTCCACCATTTTCAAAATGCGCAGGCGTTCGTCCGTCAGAGTGGTCATGGCACGTCCTCCTTTGGGGAAGGGTGTCGGCGGCAGGCCCTCCGGGGGCCGACCACCAGATAAACGGCAGCCCGGTCATGGGGTTCCAGGATTTCCACGGTAATCGGTTCCCGGCGCAATGCCTCCCGAAGTTCGTCCCAGGGGAGGTGCGTCGTCCAGGGTGCCATGTCGCGGTACCGGCCGAGCACCGAGACCAAAGGCATCAGGCTGAGGGGCAGGGGCAGGGTGAAGTCCAGCGTATGACGAGGCTCCGCCACCCGCACCCGAATCCAAACCCGGTCCACCAGCGCGGCCCACAGGCCCAGCAGCCCCAGCAGCACCAGGGGAAGCAGCGCCGCGGCGCAGACCAGTAGCAGCGTACCCGCGACGCCCACCAGCACCAGAGCCAGGCCAAAAACTGCGCCTACCAGCAGGGCGAGCGCGACCAGCACGCGACGCCCGCCCTGGACGCTGCGTTTCCACCGAAGGGACCGGGCCAGGCGAAAGTCGTCGGCCGTCCGGGTCATGCCTTGCCTCCCCTTCATCCGATGGCTTCGATGTTGAAAACCCGGGTGGCCAGGACCCACACGGCGATGACCAGCACCATGAAGCCCAGGAGCGCGGCCACGAACCACCAGTTGAAGAAGAAGTGCACCAGGTAAGCCCCGGCCAGGGCCAGGTCCATGGCCTTACGAGCGCCCCGGACCCCTCGAGCCAGGTCCAGGGTTACGCCCAGGAGCACCAGGGCCAGCACCCCCATGCCCACCACCCGCCCGGGCAGGAAGGAAAGGGGCAGCACCAGCACGCCACAACTGCCCACCTGGTTGGGCACGTTGAGGGTGCCCTGGAGGAAACCGGCCCACATGAGCACGAAGCCGTACACCCGGTCTTCCACCTCCAGGGTGTAGGTCAGCCGGGTTTTGCCTTTGGGGGGCAGGGTGACCTTGCGCCGGTCCTGCTTTACCAGCAACACGCTGCCCTGGGGAATTTCCACCAACACGTAACGGGTGGCCTTGCGGTCCAGGGGGTTCCGCACCGTGACCCATACCGGCACCTGCTCATCGGCCAGGGTGGCCACGGGGAAACACCGCACGTCGGGCCAACTCGCTTCCCGCAGGTAGAATTTGTTGCTGAACACCCGGGCCTCGAACGCGGCCGCGAGCATGAGGGCCAGAAAGCCCAGGGCCAGGGCGACGCTCAGTACGTAAAGGGCCTGGCTCCATGCCCGGTTGCGTGTTCGGGCCTGGGTTTCGCTGGTGGAAGTCGGGGTTGCCGTTGCCGTTTGCATGGTTGTCGCTCCTGTTGGATTTTGGTCTGGTATTCCAAAGCGGCACCAAGGTGCCGTACTCCAAAAACGCCTTCCTGCTCTACCGCTTTACCGCATTACCGCTCTACCGCCTTACCGCTTTATCGCTTTCCTAAAGCGGCGTCGAGCCGCCGCATTCCAAAGCGGCACCAAGGTGCCGCACTCCAAAAAATGCCTTCCCGCTCATCCGCAAATTCGCTCATCCGCAAATTCGCAAATTCGCAAATTCGCCCATTCGCCCATTCGCCTCATTCCAGCGCCTGCAACAGCCGTTCGGCCTCTTCCGCGGTGATTTTGCCCTGGGCCAGCATGTGCAAGATGCGCTGCCGGGCTTCGTCCATGGATTCGGAACCCCGGCTGCGTGCAGGGGAAGTTGCGGTTTTGGTCCTGGCGGTTTTCCCTCCCCCACCGAACAGGCGGCCGAAGAGCGCGGTCATGGTGCGGGCGAAGCCCAGGCCCAGGTCGGTCATGTCGGCCACGTCGGCATCCATGGCCGCGGGCGCGGGGCCGATACTCACCCGGGCTTTGGGACCCTGGGCCACGATGTCCAGTTGCAGCGCGGTCTCGGGGTCTGCCGCCTCCCAGCGGACTTCCGTGGGGCTTTGCGCAGCCGGTTGCTGGTGGATGCCTTCCACATGGACGCCCCCTTCGGCCTGGATGCGGCCGTGCAGTCGCGCTTCCGCGGGCACCTGCACCGCAACCGGCCCCCGTACCCGCAGGGCGAGGCGCCGTCCGGCCGGCTCCGGGCAGTACACCTTCACCGGACCGGTGACCTGGGCCTCCAGCGCGCCCGGGCAGGGGTTCACTTTCACCGGCCCTCGGATGTTTTCCAGGGTCGCGCTTTCCGTTACGTCCTCCAGCACCACCGGACCGGAAACCCCTTGAATGTGAACCGCCCGGACCTCCTGCGCCTTGAGGGGGCCGTGACCTTTCTGGACCTCCAGCCGTCCTTCGGGCAGGCCGACCACCTTGAGGGGGCCGTCGAAGGCTTCCATCCGCACCCAGGCCCATGGGGGTGCCTCTACTTTGGTAGGTCCCTGGAGCACCCAAAGGCCCTCTCGCTCCACCGCGGAGCCCACACCGCGCATTCGGGCCATGTTGCCCTGGTATCCCTGTACCTTACACGGACCGTTGACTTGAATGCGGAAGGGCGTTTCCCGGTGGACGGGCACTTCTCGGCTGAAATTTCCGGTGAACCAACCCATCGGAACACCTCCTCAAGATGTTTGCGGCGGATCCCCGCGCAGCAAGCGCAAAGCCGTTTCGACCGTAATTCGTCCGGCTTCCAAATCGTCCAGGATGCGCCGGCGTTCTTCGGGGGTCACGCCGGGCCGGGTTTCTTCCTCTTCGGTGGGGCGAAGCCCCATGGCCCGAATGATGGCCCGCAGCCGGTTGCGAAGCGTGGGATAGGATAGCCCCAGTTCTTTCTCCATACGGGAAAACTTGCCTTCGCTGCGGATGAAGTGTTCCAAAAAACGCAGTTGTTCCGGCGTCAGCCGGTCGAAAGGCGCGGGGAGCGTGGAAGGGCGAAAGCGGCCGCGAAATTCGGTACCGCACGAGCGGCATTCAAAGGCCGTTACCACGATTTCACCCTGGCAGAGGGGACAGACATGGGGCAAACGGCGCATCTTTCTCTCCTATTTAGGTTTTCGCAAGTATCATAGCGAAAGTTTTCGAGTTTGTCAATGCCTGCTTCAAAAAATCGAAAATCATGCTTTGAAAACCAAAAGCGCAGGCCGGCGTGCACGCCTGGGGAATTCCTGATATACTTGCGCCGAGCCTCGCATGGCAGGGGCGCATGATGGGCAAGGCCATTCCTCATCGGGCGTCCCTGGTTCCTTGATGGGGATGATGAACACCCGAGGCCGGGAGGAAAGGGCATGAAAGAACAGTTGCAGGCGTTGCTGGAATTTCACCGCACCTTTGGGGCCTATGTGTCGGAGGTTCCCACCGCGGATTTGCCGCCCGAGGTGCGGGAGTTGCGCATTCGGCTCATCGAAGAAGAACTGGCCGAATACGCGGACGCGGCCCGCCGGGGCGACCTGGTGGCCGTGGCCGACGCCCTCACCGACTTACTGTATGTGGTGTTGGGCGCCATGGTGGCCCACGGTTTGCAGGACGTGGCCGAAGCCCTTTTCGCGGAGGTGCATCGCAGCAACATGAGCAAGGCCGGGCCCGACGGCCGCCCCCTTTTACGGGAAGATGGCAAAATTCTGAAGCCGTCCACCTTTTCGCCGCCGGATTTGGCCCGTATTCTGGCGCCGTGGCTGCCGAAAGGGGATGCACCTTCTTCGTAATGGACGGGGTGTTCCATGTTGCTGTTCTTGTACGGTCCCCCGGGAGTGGGCAAGAGCACCCTGGGCCGGGCCCTGGCCCGGGCGTTGGATCTGCCCTTTGAAGACCTGGACGCGCGCATCGAGGAAGATGCGGGTCGGTCCATCCCGCGCATTTTTGCCGAGGAGGGGGAAGGGGCCTTTCGAGAGCGGGAAGCCCGGGCCCTGGCCGATGTGGTGGCCCGTTATCGGGGAACCCGGGGCGCGGTGGTGGCTCTGGGCGGCGGCGCGCTGCTGCGCGCGGAAAACCGTGCCCTGGCCGAGGCCCACGGGCCGGTGTTGTGCCTGACCGCGAAGCCGGAAACCTTGCAGGCCCGCATGGCCCGGGAGCCCGAGGCCCGGCCTTTGGTACCCGGCGGGTCGGCCCGGGCCCTGGCCGAACTGCTTCGCCAGCGGGCGGCCCATTACGCTTCCTTTCCCCGGCGCCTGGCGGTGGACGGGGTTTCCCCGGACGACCTGGTCTGGCAGGCCCAGGTGGCCCTGGGCGCGTTTCGCCTGCGGGCCATGCCCCCGGCGTACGACGTGCGGGTGCGCTCTGGCTTGCTCGAGGCTCTGGGCGAGGTCCTTCCTGCCTACGCCCGCGATACCACTTCCTGGGCCCTGGTTTCGGATGCCCGGGTGATGGTGCTGTACGGCCCCCAGGTGACGCGGGGCCTGGCGAAAACCGGGGGGCCGGTGTTTCCCCACACCCTGCCCGAGGGAGAACAGGCCAAAACGCTGACCCACTTGCAACGGCTGTGGGAGGGCTTCCTCCAGGCCGGGCTGGACCGGCGCAGCACCGTGGTGGCCCTGGGCGGCGGCGTGGTGGGCGACGTGGCCGGTTTCGCCGCGGCCACCTTCATGCGGGGCGTGGCCTGGCTCAACCTGCCCACCAGCCTGCTGGCCATGGTGGATGCCAGCATTGGGGGAAAGACGGGCATCGACCTGCCCCAGGCCAAGAACGCGGTGGGGGCCTTTCATCCGCCCCGGGCCGTATTGGTGGACCCGGAAGTGCTCCGTACCCTGCCCGAAGAGCACTGGCGCTACGGCCTGGCCGAGGCCGCCAAGCACGGCCTCATCGGCGACCCGGCCCTGTGGGCCGACCTGGCCCGGGGAATGGGTTACGTCCGCTCCCACCCGGAGGAAGTGGTGCGGCGGGCCCTGGCCGTCAAGGTACGGGTGGTGGAGCAGGACCCCTGGGAGCGCACTGGACGGCGCGCGCAACTCAATGCGGGCCACACCGTGGGCCATGCCATCGAAGCCGCCCTGGGGTACGCGTACCCCCACGGCGCGGCCGTGGCCGTGGGCCTGGTGGTGGAAGCAGCGCTGGCCGAGGCCCTGGGCCTGGCGTTGCCCGGTTGGGGAAAGGAAGTGGCCCGGGTGCTGGCGGGGCTTGGCCTCCCCACCCGGGTGCCCCCTCGGGTGTCCTGGTCCGCCTTCCACCGCTCCCTGTGGCACGACAAGAAGCGCCGGGCCGGTCGGGTGGCTTTTGCCCTGCCCGTGGCCGTGGGCCGCGTGGTTACCGGGGTCCACGTCCCCGAACGGGTTTTGGAACGAGTCTTCCGGCAACTGCAAGATACGTAAAAGACCCGCCCATCCGTAAATTCGCCCATCCGCACATTCGCACATTCGCACATCCTCTCATCCGCTCATCCGCTCGCTCATTCACCTCCAGGAGGCCTCGATGGACCGGGACGCCCTGATTCAGGAAGCCCAAGCGCTCATCCGCATCCCCAGTTATCGGGATTGCACCCCCATTTTGGAATACGTGCAGGACCGGCTGCCCTTCGTGCCCTGGCAGCGGCAGGAGGTGGACAAGTACGCCAACGGCCACCGGCAGTACAACCTGTACGCTCTGCTTCCCGACCGCCCCCTGGTGGTGAACACCCATGTGGACACGGTCCCGCCTCTTTCCATGCCCGACCCCTTCACCCCGCGGTTGGAGGGCAATCGGGTGTACGGTCGGGGCGCGGTGGATACCAAGGGCCTGCTGGCCGCGCTCATCGTGGCCCTGGAAACCTTTTACCGGGAGCAGGGCGTGGTGCCCGTCTCCCTGGCCCTGACGGTGGACGAGGAGAACAACGCCGCGGTGGGTTCCGCGAGCCTGGCGGCCCTTTTGCAGGAGCAGGCCCGGTATGTGGTGGTGCTGGAACCCACCGAAGGGGTGATATGCACCCGCCAGAAAGGCTCGCTGGAATTTCGCCTGCACGCGGAGGCGCCGGTGTACCACGCGGCCGCGTTTCAGCAGGCCCACAACCCCGTGCGCCTGCTTGTGGAGGCCTGGCAGGCGTTGGAAAAGGCGCTGGCCCGGCCCCTCAATGTGTTTTCCTTCCAGGGTGGATGGGAATACTACGCCACGCCCCATCGGGCAGAACTTTTAGGGGAATTCGTGTTGGAACCGGGGGACGCGTGGGAAAAGGTGGAAAGCACCATGCAGCAGGTGCTGGCCCGGCCGCCCTTTACGGGGAGGGTGACGTACGAGCGGGTGGATGTGGAGAACCCGTGGGACTTTGGTTATCACCCGGGCACGAAAGCCCTGGTGCAGGCTTACGAAAGGGCTTTGGGGCGGCCCCCCACCCTGGGCATCATGCCTTCCTGGACCGACGCGGCCAATTTTGCCAAAGTGGGGTTGCAATGCGTGGTGTTCGGTTTTGGGGAACTGGCTGTGGCCCATAGCGAGCGGGAGTACATTACGGTGGAGGACCTGGAGCGCAACGCTCGCGTGCTTTACAACCTTTTCACCATCCTCACCCAGTAGCCCCAACGTACCGGGCGGAAGCCGTGGCGTTGATAAAAGGCGATGGCCCGGTCGTTGTGCTCCCCCACCCAAAGGCCCGCGAGGCCCCGTCCTCGCGCACGGATGTGTTCCAGTCCGGCCTGGAGCAGGCGCGTGGCCACGCTTTTCCCCCAATAGTCGGGATGGACCGCGAGTTCGTGGATTTCCCCCACTGGTTGACCGTTCCAGTCCCGCCAGTCCGCGTCCACCACGATGAAGCCCACGGGACGCCCTTCAGCCTCGGCCACCTGGAAGAAGGTGTGGTGCCGCATCAGCCATTTCAGGTAGCGGCGGGTCTTCTGGCGGGAACTCTCGCCGTATTCCGGGTGTTCGGCGTAGGCCTGGTCGTAGAGATCCATGAGAGCCGGCAGGTCCTCCGGCTGCAGCGGGCGCAACCGGATGGAGGCGGTGGCCGTTTTCGGAGTTTTGGCGCTTTTGGGGGTGGTTATCGTCTTATGGGCGTCGTCCATAATGTCCGCTGCCATGAGCCGCGCAACCTGCATCCATCAGGAGAGGAGTTTGAACAGAATACCTGCCAGCATGGCCATCTGGCTGACCCAAAAGAGAAAGGCCCAGCGAATCATGGTGACCTTGGTCTCGGCGATTTCCCGGGTCAGGTCGGCCCGCACCTTTTCGATTTCCCGGGTCAGGTCGGCTCGCACTTGTTCGATTTCCAGGCGCACTTGCTCGATTTCCCGGAGGAGTTCGGCCCGCACTTGTTCGATTTCCCGGAGGAGTTCGGCCCGCACCTCCTCGATGCGCACGTGGAGGGCGTCTACCTGGTCCCTGGTGGCCACGTTGGGCGGCAGGCGCTGCATGAAGAACTCCATCACCCGCAGGCCCTCTTCTTCGCCCAGGGAACGCTGCAAAATGCGCACGACTTCCGTATACGTGGGAACGCTCATATCCCCTCCTCTTACGATTTATACGGATTCATTGCCATTTTACCCAAAAGTACCCCGCGGTGCTGGGACAAAAAAATGCACTCAAAAGTTTTCGGGGTCTCCAAAGGCGGTCGGCCAACGGCCGTCCGCCATTTTGCATGGGCCTGGGCAGACCCGGGGCTGCAGGAATAAGGAAGAGATAATGTTGTAGGCGGCTTTGCCGTTTGCAACATTATCTCTTTCTAAAGTCCCGGACCCGGTCAGACCAAGGTATTCCAAAAGGCCCGCCTGCAAAGTCCGCCCAAGATGAAATAAATTGAGGGGCGGCGAAGCCGCCCTTTTTTTCGCGGTCCCGCGCCCAATTCGGGCTACGATACCATTGTCCCACATTTATGGGAAGAGTTGGTATTCGTATGCGTTCAGGCCCTTTTCCGCAAGTGTCTGCGGGCGGCTTCGATGAAATCCGGGTGGGTGGCGGCCAGGACCATGTGGTAATCATCCAGGTAGTCTTTGCCCGGCTGCAAAGGGAAAAGGTCCCGGCCTTCGTAGGTGGTGACGATGCCGCCGGCTTCCTGCACGATGAGGGCCGGAGCCGCGTAGTCCCACACGAAAGGCGCGCAGTCCACGCTCAGCACGCCTCGGCCCGAAGCCAGCAGGGCCAGGTGATAAGCGCCGCAACCCAAAATGCGCACTTTGTGTCGCAGGTCCACGTGGTACTTCCAGGGGGTATCGGAGCACATGTACACGAATTGGGTCTCCCATTGTTCGGAGTTCTTCACCTGGATGGGCCGTCCGTTGAGCCAGGCGCCCTGCCCTCGCAAGGCGGTGTACATTTCTTCCTGCATGGGGAAGTACATGGCCGCGGCTAAGGGTTCGCCGTTTTCTACATAGGCCAGGAGCACCCCCCAATAGGGAAGTCCGGCTACGAAATTGGTGGTGCCGTCGATGGGGTCCACAATCCAGACCCCTTGGGCCTCCTCGGGGTAAACGGTTTCGGATTCCTCGCTCAATACGGGAACATCGGGTACCGCCGCGGTGACCACTTCGTGAATGATGGCATCCGCGGTTTTGTCGGCTTCGGTCACCAGACCCCATTCCTCGCTTTTTTGCCACACGCGAAAATTTCGTTGCAGGAACATGCGGCGCAATTGCTCTCCGGCTTGCAACACCGCGGCTTCGGCCAGGTCCAACCATCGGGCGTCTTGCATGGCTTTTGCCTCCGACTGGGATGATGGGCACATCTGGTTATACCACGAGCGGTGGTCGGCTCGTTGCAAATCCAGCGCAGCAAGTATACTTGGCACCAGGATGGGGAGAGATGCCATCCGAGTTTCCTTTTGGGAGGCGGCGTTTCATGGGAAAGGGATGGCACATTTTGCGCCGTGTGGCCGCCTTGTTGGTTTTTTTGCTCACCCTGTACCTGGGGCAACGGGCTTTCACCGAGGCCTCTGGAACGTTTACCCCTTCCCCCACGGTGAACCTTTGGCCGGCCACGAAAGCCTACGAAGGGCCTTTCTGGAGCGCGTATTTTACTCTTCCGGAGCGTCCTGAAGCCCAAGAGGGGTACGGAGGGCTGGACCAAATTTTGGCTCAGGTCGTAGGTCTGGCCCGGCAGGAGGTTCTGGTAGCGGTATACGCCTTGGACAGTTATCGGATATTGGACGCTTTGCGCGACGCGGCCCGCTCTGGCGCCACGGTTCGAGTGGTGCTGGGCCAGGTAGAAGTCCAGACCATTGCCGCGCTGGAGGAAGCAGGCATCCCCGTGGTGGTGGCGCCCCAAGAAGGGGGGTATATGCACCACAAATTCCTGGTGGTGGACCAGAGTGAAGTGTGGACCGGCTCCATGAATTTCACCTTTGCCGGGGCCTATCGCCACAACAACCACCTCGTGCGCTTGTTTTCTTCGCACCTGGCTGCCAATTATGCCCGCGAGTTCGACGAGATGTTCCGTTTGCGGGTCTTTGGGCGGGGTTCGTCTTTGACCACGCCTTATCCCCAGGTGAAGGTGCAGGGCATTTTGGTGGAAACCTACTTTTTGCCCGAAGAAGCCGCGCTGCCCCGACTGGTGGCGCTGACACGCGAAGCCCGGGAAGAGGTGCTCTTCCTCGCCTTCAGTTTCACCAGCGACGACCTGGCGGAAGCCATGCTGGAGCGGCACCATGCGGGTGTGCGCATACGCGGCGTGATGGAAGCCGAACAGGTGGGGCAGGGGAGCGAATACCACCGGCTGCGCGAAGCCGGAGTGGATGTGCGTTTGGATGGCAACCCCGAGGCCATGCATCACAAAGTGCTGGTGTGGGATCGCCGCATCGTGGCTTTTGGTTCGTACAACTTTTCCCAGCGGGCGGAGACGGTCAATGACGAAAATCTGCTCATCATCCACGACCCGGCCCTGGCCGCAGCCTTCGTCCAGGAGTTCGAGCGCCTGTACGCTCAGGCTCGAAAGTGAAAGGTCCCGTGATAGGGAAACTCGAAAAGGTGACGAAACTTCGGGTTGAAGCGGCTTCCAAAGCGCCCCTTTGTCGGTATAATGCGGTTGTGCCACGAGGCGACCCGGCTTGGTCGCGGCGTCTCGAGCAGTACAAAAAAAGAACGGGACAACCTTCGGGGCAGGGTGAGCCTCATCCGCCAGGACGGATGGGGCAATTCCCGACCGGCGGTGAAAGCCCGCGAAGCCCCGCGTTTGCGTACCCAACGTGCGGGGCCCGACCCGGTGGAATTCCGGGGCCGACGGTATAGTCCGGATGGGAGAAGGTTGTCGTCCGTGCCCGCGTGGCGGGTGCGGGAACGTCTTGTCTACCGCAGGGCCCGACCAGGCCCGTTGGTAGACAAGGGAATGCATTGCATGCCCCGAGGTTGTTTCAGAGCCTCGGGGTTGTGTTTTTTCGATGCCCAACACGGGAGGAACCGATGCGCTGGCACCGTTTCTTGCCGGAAATCCTGGCCCTGGGGGTGGGCTTGTTGCTTTGGTGGGGGGTGGCCGAGTGGAGCGGCCTGCCCCGCTTTATTTTGCCCTCGCCCGTGGACGTGTACCACAAGGCCCGATACGTCATCCTCAGCGGGCTGTTGTGGAAGCACGCGTGGGCCACGCTGGTGGAAGTGGTGCTGGGGCTTCTGCTGGGCCTGAGCGTGGCCCTGCCCCTGGGTTATCTCATGGCCCGCTTCTGGGTGCTGGAGCGGGCCCTGTCGCCGTACCTGGTGGCCAGCCAGGCCATGCCGGTGGTGGCCCTGGCTCCTTTGCTCATCATCTGGTTCGGCCCGGGGCTGTTTTCCAAGGTGCTCATTTGTGCCCTCATTGTCTTTTTTCCCATGCTCATCAACACCGTGGTGGGCATTCGCAACATTCCCTCGGAGTGGCGGGATTTGCTCCGGGTGTTGCATGCTTCCTGGTGGCAGACCCTGTGGTACCTGGAATGGCCGGCCGCGCTGCCCGTTTTGGCCGGTGGTCTGCGCATTGCCGCGACCCTGTCCGTCATCGGCGCGGTGGTGGGCGAATTCATCGCCGCGGACCGGGGCCTGGGTTTCCTCATCAACACCGCCCGGGGCCGGTACGATACCGCGCTGGTTTTCGTGGCCCTGGGGGCGCTCACCCTCATGGCGTTGTCGTTGTACGCCGCGGTGCGCCTGCTGGAGGCCCGCTTGCTGGCCTGGCAGAACCACGCGCTGGAGGGCACCCGGGTGCACCGAGGTGGATGAAAAGCGCCCCTTCACGACGGGGTTCGGGGCGTTTTTCCTTTGGAAACGCCGTTGGCGTGCCGGAATTTGTGCAGTCAAACCTGCGCAGGAGCCAATCCGTTATCCCATCATCGCAAGGAGTTGTGCCATGTTCCTCCGAAAGTTGGCCGTTACGCTCGGGCTGTTGTTGCTCCTTTTGGCCGCATGTGCCCGGGGGAAAGCAGCCCCCACCGCGATTTCCACACCCGAGGCCGCGCTGGTGGTTGAGGTTACCGCGACCGCGCTCCAGGCGGAAACACCTGCGCCTGCGTCCTCTCTGGAGTCCGTTCGCCTGCCCATGGGCTACATCCCCAATGTGCAATTTGCGCCTTTTTACGTGGCCCAGGAAAGGGGTTGTTTTCGCCAGGCCGGGTTCGATGTGGCGTTCGATTACAGCTTCGAAACCGACGGTGTGGCCCTGGTAGGCGCGGGCAAACTGCCTTTTGCCGTGGTGTCGGGTGAGCAGGTGCTGCTGGCCCGGGCCCAGGGCCTGCCCGTGCTTTACGTGACCGCCTGGTGGCAGGATTTCCCCGTGGCCGTCATTGCCGATGCCGGGCTGGGGTTGCAGTCCCCCGCGGATTTGAAAGGCCAGACCATCGGATTGCCGGGCCTCTTCGGCGCCACTTACATCGGCCTGGTGGCCCTGTTGCACGAGTTCGGTTTGCAGGAAACCGACGTGACCCTGGAGGCCATCGGTTTCAACCAGGTGGAGGCCTTTGCCACCGGCAAGCACCGCGTCGTGGTGGGGTACATGACCAACGAGCCCATTCAATTGCGCCACATGGGGTTCGACCTGACCGTATTCCCCGTGGCCGAATACGTGACCCTGGCTTCCAACGGCATCATCACCAATGAAACGTATGCCCGGGAGCACCCGGAGCGGGTGCGGGCCTTCGTCAACGCCTTCCTCATGGGCCTGCGGGATGTGCTGGACCACCCCGAGACGGCCTATGAAATTAGCATGAAGTATGTGGAGGACCTGAAGCCCCATGACCCGGTGCAGATGGAAGTGTTGGAAACCGCAATGGACGCCTGGCGGGCTACGGATTTGGGCCATGCTTCCCCCGAAGCCTGGGAGAACATGCATCGGGTGTTGTTGGACATGAAGTTGTTGGACGCGCCCCTGGATGTGGAGGCGGCGTACACCAACGAATTCCTGCCCGCCTGGAGCAAAGGTTGGGGGAAATGAGCGCGGTGTGTCCCGCGGGTAAGGCCTTGCTTTGGGTGCATGACCTTTCCCTGGCCTATCGAAACGGCGGCCAGCCCTTTTGGGTGTTGCAGGATTTGAACTTCCAGGTCCCGGAGGGCGGTTTTCTGGCGGTGTTGGGGCCTTCGGGGTGCGGCAAGAGCACTTTGTTGCGGGTGCTGGCGGGCTTGCTTCCGCCCACGCGCGGGCAGGTGTGTTACGCGTCGCGGCCTCTGGCCGCGCCCCAGCCGGAAATCGGTCTGGTGTTCCAGCACGCCAACCTGCTACCCTGGCGCACGGTGTTGCAGAACATCACCCTGCCCCTGGAAATTCGCGGGGTGACTCGCCGCGAAGCCGAGGCCCGGGCCCGGGAGATGGTGGCCCTGGTGGGCCTGGAGGGGTTCGAACATACCCTTCCCCGGGACCTTTCCGGCGGCATGGCCCAGCGGGTGGCCCTGGCCCGGGCCCTGGTGTACCGGCCCCGGCTGTTGCTGCTGGACGAGCCCTTTTCCCCGCTGGATACGCTGACCCGGGAGCAGATGTGGGAGGAGTTGCTCCGGATTTGGCGCCATACCGGGGTGACCATCTTGATGGTCACCCATTCCATGACCGAGGCGCTGGTGCTGGCCGACCGGGTGCTGGTGCTCAGTCCCCGCCCGGCCCGGCTGCGGCTGGATTTGACCGTGCCTTTCCCCCGGCCCCGCACCGAGGAGATTCGTTTTACCCCCCTCTTCGGCGAACTGGTGCGGCGGATTCGGGAAGCCATTTTGTCGGGATGAGGGGGTCACCGCGCCACCACGAAGGCCAGCAGCGCGGCCCAGAAGGGACTGAGGCGGCGCAAAAGCGCGAACCGGCCGGTTTGCAGGGCCATGGCCCAGAAGGCCACCAGCCCCGGGAACAACACCCGGATGAGCGCGAAGGGGTCCCAACTCCACATGGGCATGGCCGCGGCCAGGAGGCCGTAGGCCAGCATGAGGGTGTTCCACGGGGAAAAATCCCGATAATGCCACTGTCGCCCGGCCCAGACCAGACCCAGGGCCAGAGGGAGCAGCATGGAAGGTCCGAAGACGAGCAGGTAGAGGGCCTTCCAGGTCCAGGGCAGGGCGAGCAGCGCCTGGAAGAGACCCCCGAAAGGCACGGGAGGCGGGGGTGTGGCGCCGTGGCCGCCGATGCCCAGGCCCGGACGGCCAAAGGTATGGAAGAGCCATGCCTGCCAGAGGGCCCAGGGCAGGAGCACGGCGGCCGTAAAGAAAGGAAAGGCCTGCCGTATTGCGTGTAGCCATTCCCACCTCCCGGTTTCCGCGCTGGCCGTGGTGAATTTCCGCTGCCACAAGCCCACCCCTGCGGCTGCGACGAAGGGCAACGTGGTTTCCTTGGTCAGCGCCGCGGCCAGGAGCAGGCCTGCGGCCAGCCAGGTGCGCCGCCGTTCCACGGCCCACAGCCCGGCCAGGGCCAGGCCGTAGGCCAGGGGCTCGGTCATGCCCAGGCGCAGGGAGAGCAGCAGGCCGGGCCACAAGCCGTAGAGCAACCCCCACCCGGGGGAAACCTGCCACCGTCGCAGCCACAGACTCCAGACCGCGGTGCCCAGCAGATGCCCGGCCAGGCTCAGCCCCCACACCGTGAACAAAATGCGTCGCGGTTCCCCGCCGGAGAGCAGGTGGGCCAGCAACGGAAGCAGAATGCGCTGGTAGCGATAGGCGGGCACGTCCAGGTAGGCTTCGGCTTCACGGGGGTGTAGGTTCCGGGCCATGAAGTACACGAACTGGCCGTCGTAGCCGGTGCCTTGCTTAGGGTTACCCACGTGGAAAACGGCTTCCACATCGCCCCCGTGAAAGCCATAGGCCCAGGTGAGGAGCAGCAGGGCTGCCAGTCCGGTAAAGGGAATGGGGAGCCACCAGGGGAGGGAGATAGGGCGTTGGAGGGGCATACGTGACACTGTGCGAGGCATTGGGATGTCCACCGGGGATTGCCCGAGTCACAACAGGAATTAAATTCAAAGGTGGGGCGGCCGAAGGCCGCCCCACCTTTCTATCAGAACAACCCAATCACCCGCCCGGTCTCTACGTCCACCTCCACATCCATGTATGCGGGCCGGGTGGGCAGGCCCGGCATGGTGCGGATGGGCCCGGCCAGGGGGTAGACGAACCCCGCGCCCGCGGAGAGGCGCACGTCCCGGATGGGGATGCGGAAGCCTTTGGGCGCGCCTTTGAGGTTGGGGTCGTGGCTCAGGCTCAGGTGGGTCTTGGCCACGCAAATGGGCAGGTTGCCGTAGCCCAGGCGCTCGTACTCGGCCAGTTTCTCCTCGGCCAGCGGCTCGAAGTCCACGCCGTCCGCGCCGTACACCTCCCGGGCCACGATTTCGATTTTCTCCTTGAGGGGCATATCCAGGTCATACAGGAAGTGGAAGTCGTTGGGTTGCTCCGTGGCCTGGATGACGGCCTTTGCCAGGTCCACTGCGCCCTCGCCGCCCAGGGCCCAGTGGCGGGCCACCACCGCGTCGAACGCGCCGGCCTCCAGCGCGGCCTGGCGGATGAGTTCGTGCTCCGCGGGGGTGTCCGTGGGGAAGGCGTTGATGGCCACCACCACGGGGATGCCCACCTTGCGCACGATGTTGATATGGTGAATCATGTTGGGCAGACCGGCTCGCAGCAGTTCCAGGTTCTCCTGGGTGTAGGCCGGGTCCAGGGGCTTGCCGGGGGAAACCTTGGGGCCGCCGCCGTGCATCTTGAGCGCGCGCACGGTGACCACCAGCACGGCCGCGTCGGGCTTCAAACCGGAGTAGCGGCACTTGATGTGCACGAATTTCTCGAAGCCGATGTCCGCGCCAAAGCCGGCCTCGGTGACCACGAAGTCCGCCAGTTTCAGTGCGATGAGGTCGGCCACGATGGAACTGTTGCCGTGGGCGATGTTGGCGAAAGGTCCGGCGTGGACGAACACGGGGGTGCCTTCCAGGGTTTGCATCAAGTTGGGCTTGATGGCGTCCTTCATCAGCGCGGTGAGCGCGCCGGCAATGCCCAGGTCCTCCGCGGTGATGGGTTCGCCGTCCTTGCTCAGCGCAATGACCATGCGGCCCAACCGTTCCCGCAGGTCCTTGAGGCTGGTGGTCAGAGCCAGGATGGCCATGATTTCGCTGGCCACGCTGATGTCGAACCCGGTACGGCGGGTGAAGCCCTTCTCGTCCGGGCCCAGGCCGATCTCGATTTCCCGCAACATGCGGTCGTTGACGTCCACCACCCGGCGGATGGTGATGGTGTCGGGGTCCACGTCCAGGCGTACCAGTTTGCGCAGTTTGTCCGGGGGCAGGTTTTCCAGGTCTTCGGGCTTGATGCCCAGTTTTTCCATACGGTAGCGGTAGCCCCGGGGAATCTGGCGTTTGCCGTTCTTGATGGGGAAAAGGCGGCGGAAGAGAGCCTCGTCGCTCTGGCGCCACTCGTGGAACATGCGGGTATCCAGCGCCGCGGCCAGCAGGTTGGCGGAAATGCTCACCGCGTGGATGTCGCCCGTCAGGTGCAGGTTGAAGTCTTCCATGGGCACCACCTGGCTGTACCCGCCGCCGGCCGCGCCGCCCTTGATGCCGAAGGTAGGTCCCATGCTGGGCTGGCGGATACAGGCGAAGGTCTTCTTGCCCAGGTGCGCGCCCAGGGCCTGGGCCAGGCCGATGGTGGTGGTGGTCTTGCCCTCGCCCAGGGGCGTGGGGGTGATGGCCGTCACGATGACGTACTTGCCGTTGGGAACCGCCTCCAGGCGCTTCAGGATGTCCAGTTTCACCTTGGCCTTGTAGGTGCCGTAGGGTTCCAGTTCCTCGGGCCGGATGCCAGCTTCCTCGGCCACTTCGGTGATGGGTTTGAGTTCGGCCTCCTGGGCGATTTCGTAGTCCGGCGGTACCGGCTCACGACGTTCAGGCCGCAAGGGCCGGAAGGGACGCAATGAGAGTTCCCACTTGTCCATGACGAAACCTCCTTTGTGGTCGTGAATTTGCTTCATAACCTTTCCTTTCCAATCGTATCCTCAAAGGTGTTTCTGTGCTACTTTCAAAGCCACCACCTGACAAATCTCACCCCCCCACTTTTTCAAGGGCCTTGATGTGCCACTCGTGCCTGGCCTTCCCCGCCTCGATAGGAAGTCGTCGAACTCGGGGTTGAGGTTGACGTCGGGGTGGGCGTGGGGGTGACAG
>JALWJZ010000103.1 GCA_026996855.1 Anaerolineales bacterium | reverse complement strand
CCCCGGCACCCTGGTGTACGACGCAGACACCGGCGAACTCCTGGGCGACCTGACCGAGCCGGGCCACCACCAGTTCCTGGCCCGGGGTGGTCGGGGCGGGCGGGGCAATGCCCGGTTCAAGTCCTCCCGTCGGCAGGCCCCGCGGCTGGCCGAGCGGGGCGAACCCGGCGAAAAGCGCCGGCTTCGCCTGGAACTGCGCCTGATTGCCGATGTGGGCATCGTGGGCGTGCCCAACGCGGGCAAATCCACCTTCCTCTCCCGGGTGACCCACGCCAAACCCAAGATTGCCCCCTACCCCTTCACCACTCTGGTGCCCCATCTGGGCGTGGCCGTGCTGGACGACGGGCGCACCCTGGTGCTGGCCGACATCCCCGGCCTCATCGAGGGCGCGCACAAAGGGTTGGGGCTGGGCCACGATTTCCTCCGGCACATCCAGCGCACCCGGGTGCTCATCCATCTCCTGGACGGCCTTTCCCCCGACCCCGTGGCCGACTTTCACCAAATCAACACCGAACTGGCCCTGTTCGATCCCCGTCTGGGGGAAAAGCCCCAGGTGGTGGCCCTGAACAAGATGGACCTGCCCGAGGTTCAGGAAAAGTGGCCCCGGGTGGAAAAGGCCCTGCGCGCCCTGGGGTACGAAGTCTTCCCCATCTCGGCCCTGACGGGCATGAACGTGAAAAAGGTGCTCTGGAAGGCCGCGGAGTTGCTGGAGAAAACGCCGCCTCCGGCCATCGAGGAAGAGGCTCTGCCGGTGTATCGCCCCGAGGAAGACCCCCGGGCCTTCACCATCGAGCGGGTGGAGGACGGCTTCCGGGTGCACTGCAAGGCCCTGGAGCGGGCCGCGGCCATGACCTACTGGGAATACCCCGAATCCGTGCGCCGCTTCCAGCGCATTTTGCACGCGTTGGGCATCGCGGACGCGCTGCGGGAGGCCGGTGTGCAGCCCGGCGATACCGTGTACGTAGGCGAGTACGAACTGGAATGGCAGGAAGCCTGACCCTTCCCCACCTATGAACCCATGAACCTTTTGGACCTGGACCTGCAAAAGTGCATTCACTGCGGCCTGTGCCTGGAATCCTGCGCCACGTATGCGGTGGCCCTGGAGGAGACGGAAGGCCCGCGGGGTCGGCTGGCCCTGATGAAGGCCGTGGCCCAGGAGCGTCTGCCCCTGGAAGAAGCCGCGCCGCACCTGCTCCGCTGCCTGGATTGCCGCGCTTGCGAGGCGGCGTGCCCTTCGGGCGTGCCTTATGGGGAAATCTGGGAAACCTTCCGGCTCCGCCTGGAAAGGGTGATGCCCGCCCCGGCGCCGGTCGCCAGGTGGCGCCGCCTCCTGATTCGGAGCCTCCTGCCCTATCCCACCCGCTTGCGCGTCCTGGCCCTGTTGTGGCGCACGGCCCAGGCCCTGGGGCTGACGCGCCTGGCCGCGTGGCTGGCCGGGTTGCGACCGGGGCTGGCCGTGTTCGCCGAAACCGCCGCGGCCCATCGGGTGCAAATCCCCTTCACGCCCTACGGGGTGTTTTCGCCTTATGGGGAAAAGCGGGGCACGGTGGCGCTGTTTCCCGGGTGCGTGCAGGACGCCTTCTACGCCCGGGCCAATCGGGCCACCCTGGAAGTCTTACGCCATCTGGGCTTTGAGGTGCACATCCCCCGGGAACAGACCTGCTGCGGCGCGGTGGCCTACCACACCGGCGACCCCGAACACGCTCGGGAACTGGCCCGCCGCAACATCCAGGTTCTGGAAAGCGGCCCCTGGCAGGCGGTGGTGAACCACATCGGTGGGTGCGGCGCGATGCTGAAGGAGTATCCCCGCCTGTTTGCCCAGGACCCCCATTGGGAGGACCGGGCGCGGCAGTTTTCCGTCATGGTGGAGGATGCCACCGCGTTCGTGGCCCGCCACTGGCGGCCCCTCCCCCTGAAGCCCATCGGCCCCTACCGGGCGGTGTACGTGGATTCCTGCCATCTACGCCATGTGCAGGGGGTGAAGGAGCCACCCCGGGCGATCTTGCGCCGCATCCCCGGCCTGACCCTGGTGGAACTGGAGCACCCCGACCGGTGCTGCGGCAGCGCAGGGGTGTACAGCCTGACCCAGCCCCGCATGGCCCTGGACATGCTGGAAGCCAAACTGGAAGACGTGGCCCGCGCCGACCCCAACCTGCTGGTGGTGGCCAACCCCGGCTGCGCGTTGCATCTGGAGCGGGGTTTGTGGCGAAAGGGTTGGCGCCTCCCCGTGCGTTACGTGCTGGAAGTGGTGGCCGAGGCCCTGCCTTCGCCAGAATTTTCGTAAGCCTCGGCCACGCGCGCGGTCCGGGATGGGCTTTCTCCGCCCGAAGCCCCCGGCTTTTGCAAGAAATACCACACCATGAAACCGCGCGCCTTTCGTCGGGCCGTTTTCGGGGGAAGGAACCCGGCTGCGCGAGCCAGCCCTTCGATTTCCTCCGGGGGATAGGCCCGGGTCAAAGGGCTGATGCCGAACCAATGTTCCACCCGCTCGAACCAGGGGGCAATCCAATGCCGACCATCCACGTCGGCCAGCAGGAAAACGCCGCCCGGCCGAAGCACCCGGAAGACCTCCCGAAACACCCGTTCCGGCTCCGGGAGGCAGTGGAAGGTCATCACCGCGGTGGCCAGGGCGAAGGCGGAAGCACGAAAGGGAAGATAGGGCGCGCTGGCCTGCACGAACCAGGGGCGCCGCGGGCCGAATGCCAGCCGTTGGGGCTTGAGGCATTGGTAGGTGATGTCCACCCCCACCACCTGCCGTTGGGGCAGCGCGCGGCTGAGGAAGGCGGTGCCGTAGCCCTGACCCGCGCCCAGGTCCAGCACCGGACCCGGGGGCAGGGGCGGCAGGCGCTCCAGGCCGAAGGCGTAGGCCCGGGTGGAGCGGGCCATGGGCAAACGGGCAAACAGGGGTTTCAGGGAAAACATGGTAGGAACTCCTGGGGCAAGTCGAGAAAATCGAGTCAGGTTTTTACCGCCGCAACGGTGACGGGGTATGTTGCATTATACAGGTGCGTTGGTCGAAATTCGCCTTGCGCCCTCCAGAGTCACGCGTCTTTCAAAATCCAACAAAAGCGGCAAAAGCCGTGGCATTTTCTCACCGAGGCACAGAGAACACAGCGAAAATTTTGATCTCTCCAGCAAATACTCCGTGTTCTCCGTGGCTCTGTGTGAGTCTTTGTTCGAACATGCAAAACGTCTGTCCCAGAGTTCTGTTTTTGCATATAGGCAAGGCCGGGCAAATCGGCTAAAATAAACCCCCGGAGGGATGGCCGAGTGGACGAAGGCGGGGGACTTGAAATCCCCTGTGGGCCTCGGGCCCACCGCGGGTTCGAATCCCGCTCCCTCCGCCTGAACCAGCGGGGGCCGGGGACCATCCCCGGTTCCCCCGCACCGACGGAGGTGAGCGATGCCTATGCCGCTTTTGGTTCCTCTTCCCGAAGCCGCCCGACGAACGGGACTTCCCGAAGACACTCTGCGCCAATGGGCTGAATCGGGTAAGGTTATGGCAGGCATTTCCCCCGAAGGAGGCATCCTGGTAGCCGTACAGGACGGACAGGTGGTCATGCTGGAAAACGGCCAGAGACAAAACGGCCTGGAAAACCAGGCCACAGGCAACGGCGAACACGAGCACGAAGGGGATGTGTTCGAGTTGAACCGCCGCCTGGCCCAAATTGAACGGGTTGCCTTCAAAGATTTGGAAGGGGTGGGGATTTCCATAAGTGAGGCGGCCCGAAAATATAGTCTGTTGCCTCAAACTGTGCATGTTTGGGCAAAGCGCGGCCTGGTCCGCGTTTTGGATGAAGGTAAAGGACGCGGAAGTCGAAAAATTGTAAATGAAGCAGATGTGGCCTACTTAGCCAGCATTCATCATTTACGTAAGCGGTTTGGGGTGCGTTCAGGAATTCCTCTTTTAGATGAAGAGGGACGCCCCAAATTGCTGAAACATCCTTCCCTTTCAAAGTTACGGCACCAGTGAAAGCCAACCGCGATAATTGCGGCCTAATTAGGCCGCTTTTTTTAGGCCCCGAGTTTCAAATACTCTTGACTGAATTTGAAACTCGTGCTACACTACAGGCACCCCGGTCCTCTGGGGTGCCGAGTTTTTCCAGGGGGCCGGGGAGTCCCTCCTCCCGGAGGTGTGGCGATGGAACGGACGGCTTACTTCATCGGCTACAACTCTCTGGAGGACTTCATGACCCACGCCGACCCTGCCCTGCCCGTGTATCTCTCCCTGGTCTCCCATGAAGAGCGCGGCCCCCATGGTGTGCCCATCGTTTACGGCGAGGTCCGGGCCTTTCAGATTCGCGACGGCCTGGCCCACTACTGGCTCTTCCGGGCCGCCACCATGGTGGGCTTTACGGACGAAAAGAAGGTGAAAGCCGCGCACTCGGCCCTGGACTGCGTGCGTTCCATCCTGGCCGGGCGCGGCTTTTCCGTTGTTCCCGCGACCGTGGCCGTGCCCCGAGACCTGCGTCTGATGCGGGCGGGTACCGGCCTGATGCACTTCGACGAAGACCGGTACGAATACGTCCTGACCGAGCCGGAGGCGGTGTGATGGCCGTGCTCATCGAAGTGCGCACGTCCAGCGGTGTGGTCGGGCGTTGCGATGCCAAGTGCTACAACGCCCAGCACCCGGAATGCGAGTGCATCTGCGGCGGGGCCAACCACGGTGTGGGCCTGGCTCGCGCCCTGGAAAACACCCGTGAGATGGCCGAGACCTGGATGGTGGAATACGCCCTGCGCAAGGGCTTGCAGGATTGGGAAGGCGAGGTCTTCCCGCGACGAAGCAAGGTGCTGGCCAACCAGTTGGTGCTGCCGTTAGCGGAGGCGGTGTGATGCTGGTTCACCATCACCGACCGGTGCCTGTGGTGCTGTGCCCTCGCTGTGGCGGGGTGCGGGGGTGGCTCCGAGAACCGGTCCCCCTGGCGTGGGCGGTGGCTCTGGCCCGCCAGGGCCTGCGGGTACGGGCAACCTTCGAAGCATGGCCCCTGTGCATCTGCGGCGGCGGCCTCACCCCGCCCCGTCGTGTGGATTTCGAAGTCCACGACCCGCGGAGGATGTAATGGCGGTCAATCCGTTGTGGCCCAGGTTGCAGAACCGGTCTTTGCTGCGCAAATGGCGGGACCTGGCCCAGAAGGGAAGGATGATGCGCCTGGAGTGCGGCCGGTTCCGCGTTGCCGAGGTCTCACCGCCCAGGGACTTCGACGCCCGGCATCTCCCCTATGCCCTGTCCTTTGGACAGGCCCAGGGTACCCGGTACATCCCCACCCCTGAGAAAGGGTTGTACCTGGCCCATCGGAACGGGCAATGGTTCGTGGCCCTGGCGGAGGGAGAGGCATGAACTTGTCAAGGGAGGCCAAACGGGAATTGCAGCGGCTTCTGGACTTCCTGGCTCAGGGAGAACGCACCAACCGGGAAATCGTGGAAGCGGGCTTCTCCCTGGCCACCGCTTATCTGGCGGCCCGTTTGGGCCTGGTGGACTGTTACTTCGACGTCCGGGACAACGCCCACACCAATGTCTGGTACCTGGTCAGCCGCCAACCACGTTTGCTGTGAGGATGGTGACGGCCAGATGATGACATTCCTTTTTGAGGGTGAGGGAGTGATCGGCGTGGAACCACGACGAGACCATTGGCCTTCCAAAACCTTTCAAGCCCTGCGAAACCTGGCCCGGTTCCTGGGAGACCTGGTGCTGGGCGCGATGTATGCGGTTCTGGTCGCCATACCCTGGGCGCTTCGGGCAGGTGCGGTGGCGGTCTGGGCATGGGGAACCCTGGCAGCGGTGCAGGCCGTGGTGACCGTGTTCCGCACCGCACCCGGCCAGGCCGAGTATGCCCTGGCGGGTTTGCCTGTACTGGCTTTCGTCGCAGGCGGGTACCTGGCGTGGCGGATACCCAGAACGCGCTGGGGGGTGCTGGCCGCGACGGGCCTGGGTCTCTGGTTCGGTACCCAGGCGTTGGTTTGGGCCTGGCAAATCGCGCCGGAGGCTGTGGCCCTGGCTCCGGCGGTACTGTGGGCCGCGGGGAGCCTGTACCTGGGCTTCCGCCTCCGGCAGTACCGGGAAAGCCTGAAGCCAAATCCCAACCAGGGAGGTTGAGCCATGGCCGAGCGACGTTTCTCCCTTTTCGAAAAGATGTTTCCCGACCTGCGCACGGACCACGGGGGCATCACTCTGGGCGACGTCATTGTCACCGTCGTAACCGGGATCGCGACCATCTTCACCGCCTGGCGCTCCTACGACCTTTTGATGCATAGCCTTCCGGGAAACGACACCACCCTCATGGTCATTGCCATTGCAGGCCTGTTCTTCCTGGATATTGGAGCCATTAGTTGGAACCTAGCGTGGATTTTCGGCTCCACCACGAAGTACCAAGACTGGATTTCTCTGGGCATGTGGGTCCTGGATATCTTAGGGGTGTATTTGACTGTGCTTGCGGACACGTTTCTGTACACCCCAACGCGCGGGGCCTTAGTTGAGTTGGTGCGGACGCTTATTTGGTGGGTAGTGCCTACCCTGGGTGTCCTGAACGTGGTGGCAGGAATGACTTACCACCTCACCGGCCCGGGCACCATTCGTCGCCGCGAGATGCGCCGTATTGAAACCGAGCTAACCCTACGGCGTATCCAGGGCGAGGCCGCTGCTCGGCGTGAGGAACTGGAAGTTGAACTGGCGAAAGAACTTGTCGCCAAACGCCAGCAAGCCATTCGTGCCTATCAGCAACTGGTTGAGCTGTACCAACAGCTGAATGCAACCGAACGCGAGTTGGTGGCGCGGCTTTTGGGAGAGGACAAGAAGGGGCTCCCTTTGGGGGAAGCCTTCCTGAAGGCCATGGAGGGAAAAGCGGAGGCGGAAACGGAAGCGAAGAAAGCCGGGGAAACCCCGGTGGGTCCCCCGGCTCCGGCGGAGCCGTCGCGGAACGACCGCCATCCGCATTTTACCACACTGGACGCGGAGTAAAGGGATGGCCGGTTTTGGGACGGCTGCTCGCGCCCTCGGTTCGGGTCGCTCGCCGTGGCCGGTCGCGGCCGCCGACTCGCGAGGAAGCCGTGGCCCTGGTGGTCTCGGCGCTGAAAGCCTTGGAAGAGGCCGGCGTACCCGTGGAAGTGGGCAACGTGGACGATGGTCGCGCCCTAGTCCTCTTGCGTGGGCGCTGGCGCTGATGGCGCTGCTTTTGGCCTGCAACTGGCAGCAGTTGGCACCCGTCTTCTCCACGCCTTCCCCTACGGCTACAATCGAGACACCATCGCCCCACCTCCCTACGGCGGCGGCCTCTTCGGGGGTCGCCGCCCCCTCCCCTCCTCCCGCGCCGACGGGTTCCATTGCAACCGCGGTTAACACGGGAATTTCGCCCCAGGCCGGGTCCGTCATGCAGGTGTGCACGGGCTGGGAACTGGGGATGTTGAACGTGCGTTCCTGCCCTGGCACCGAGTGCTGGGTGCAGGATTTTTTGCGTGAGAGGGAAGTGGTCTTTGTCTCCCCCACGGAGACGGTGACTCACGACGGGGGACATTGGGTGTGGATTCATATGCCCACCGAGGGTTGGGTGAACCTACGGTACCTGTGCCCGGTGTCTCCGGAGACGCCACCCACTCCGGGCTGGGTGCCCACCCTGGACCTGCCACCGAAGTGGCCCGCCACGGCCACGCCGATGCCGTAGGGAGGGAGGATGCCATGACCCGAGAGACCCGAGAACATCTGGAACGCTGGTTGGACCGTTTGATGGCCTATGTGGAAGGGACCCTGCCCAAGCCGGACGTGGAAGAGGTGCAACGACATCTGGCATCCTGCCATGCGTGCCAGGTGCTGCTGGAGAACATTCAGCGGCTACGCGAGCAACTCCAGGTCCTGGAAAGCGAATTGCGCCTTTCCCCCGAAGCGCGCCTCCGTTTGTACCAGCGCCTCAACGAAGAACGCCGAAAACGGGGGGACGCACCGCTCACCATTCCCCAGGCCTTGTTGGAGGAAGTGCGCCGGCAGGCCCTGGACGCGACCGAAGCCACAGAAGAGGAGGTGAAGAAATGAGCCTGCCTCGCGTGTTCATGCTTTGCGATTTGGAGTGCCCTTTTCGGCGCTATTTGCAGGTGCGGGATTGGAAACGGGATTGGAAATACGAGTTTTCCCCCACCCCGCCCGGGGTGTCGGTGTGCGGCGCAGATGAAAAAACCTGGGACGCGAGTCAGGTCCCGGAAGAGTGTCCGTATTTGAGTGGGATTCCCAAGCTTTGGGAGCGCAAATGATGCCTTGGACACGCTCGCGGTATCCGGAAGACTGGGAAACCATCGCCGCCCGTGTCAAAGAGCGGGCGGGATGGCGCTGTGAGCATTGTGGCCATCCTCACGACCCACAGAGCGGCCATACCCTGACCGTCCACCACCTGGACGGCAATCCTTCCAACTGCACCTTCGAGAACCTGGTGGCCCTTTGCCAAAAATGTCATCTGAGCCTGCAAGCCCGCTACATTCCGGGGCAGTTGTGGCTGCCCATCGTTCCCCCACCATCCTGGGCGAAAAGGAGAGGATTGGCATGAACGTCGTTACGGTCGCCAACCAAAAAGGCGGTGTGGGCAAGACCACCACCGCGGTGCATCTTGCCCACGGCCTGGCAATGAAAGGCTTGAAGGTACTGCTGGTGGACTTCGACCCCCAGGGTCATGTGGCCGTGTCTTTAGGGATGCGGCCTGAGCCGGGCGCGTTCTACTTGCTCACCCTGCCCGATCCGGCCCTGGCGGTGCAATGGGTGCGCATGACCGGTCGAGAGAACCTGGACGTCCTCCCCGGCGACCCCACCACCAGCACGGCCCAGATCGTGCTGTCCGCGGAGAACCGCCCCCTGGATGCCATTGTCCGGGCGTTGAAAACGGCCTTCGTGTCAAGCCATTCAAGCAGAAGCGAGGTGTACGTCAGCGGGGATGTCAGCTATAGCTGCGAAACGCTCACTCACTACGAAGTGGCCCGATACGACGTGCTGGTCCTGGACACCGCGCCCTCGGTGGGCGGCATTCAGGAACGGGCCGTGTTCGCTGCTGACCTGGTCGTCATCCCCGCGGCCGTGGACTTCCTGGCCCTGGACGGCGTGAGCAAGATGGTGGCCGCCCTGGCTTCGCTGTCGGAAAGAGGATGGTCGGGCCGCCTGCTGGGGGTGCTGCCCACCTTCTACGACGAACGCACCCGGGAGAGTCGGCACAACCTGAGCCTGCTGCGCCAGCACTTCGGGGACGCGGTGCTCCCGCCCATTCACCGGAGCACCGTGCTGCGGGAGTGCGCGGCGGAGGGAAAAACGGTCTTCGAGTATGCCCCCACCCACCGGGCCGCGCGGGAGTACCAAGCCCTGGTGGATGCTGTGATGAAGCACTTGTGACGTTGTGACGGGAGGTAGCCATGAAGGTGCTGGAATGTGGTTTGGAATGCGCTTTCCGGGCTTACCTGGTTCGGGATGCCCAGGGACACTTCTGGGAAGTAGAAGCCTTGGCCGGAGACCTGGAAGAAGCAGGGTTGGAACCTCGCCCTGTATGCATGGCCACCCGTGACGAGTGGGAAGCGGAAATCGCTTCGGACGATGCCCTGGATGATGGGTATCTGGGCGGCGTTCCCGTGGACTGCCCCATCTACCAGGGCGAAGTCACCCCACCCTGGGAGGAAAGCCATGCCGCGACGTGACCCCTTCGAGAACCTGACATTGCCGTCTGCCGACCGCCATTCGCCGTCGGCGGATGCTCCGGGCACCCCGCCCTCGCCCCTGGACCTGATTCCGCGGGCGAAGCCCAAGAAGCGACGGCGGGAGTGGGAGCGGCGGCACAAGTCCTACACGTACTGGGTTTCAGGTCAGGACCTGGTGACCCGCGCAAAGGCCGTTCGGGAGTCCATTCGTGGCCTGGCAGAGGCTTACATGACCACTACGGACCAGGTGGCAGAGGCTTTGATGTCGGCCGCTTTGGATGCCGTTCGGGATGGCGAGATTGAGCTGCAGGTACAGCCCAATTCCAACCCGAAGGCACGCAGGATGACCGTGGAAGTCGTTCGCGAACCGGGATGGAAGCGAGACATTCCCAGGCCTAAAGGGCGGAGTCGAAAAATCACGTTGGTTCTGGCCTATCGGTGGTCGAAGGAGATGCACCAACGGATTGTCACGTTGGCAGGCAACGCTCGCATAGGCGAAGTGGTCGTGACGTTGCTGGAGGAGGCCTTGGAACGAGTTCGCAAAGGTATTTGGACCCTGCGGCCACGGGTTGTGGCCATCACTCAGGAAACCCAGGTGGAGGTGAACTTGAGCAATTCCTGGAAAATCGGAGGTTCTTCTTCCAACCTAAGCGGCACCTAAGCGGCACCGCTTAGTGGACGCTTAGCCGCCGCTTAGTGGACGCTTAGCCTGCCGCATAGGACAAACTCACAGGAAAGCCTCTGAGCGAAGGAAAAAACGCTCCAGGTATCACAGGACTTTTTGGGAAAACCGTCGCTCAGAGGGCCGCTGAGGAAATCATCATACTGTTAGGAGGAAATCATGAAATGGTTCAAAATGCACGTTGATTCGGCCCTGGACGACCCCCAACTGGGGATGTTGCCGTTGGAGGTTCAGGCTGTTTATTTCAAACTTTACGCCCTGGCGGCTCGGTATGAGCAAGGGGGACTCATACCAGGCACGCGAGAGCAAGTAGCCTGGATGCTGCGCCTTCCCCAAAACGAATTTGAATCACATTTGAACACCCTGGTACAGGCGGGCATTGTGGAAGTGGGGGAGGAGGGCATTTTGGTGGCTCGGTATGAGGATGAACAGGCGCGCGTGACTCGCGCCCAGGTGGCCGAACGCAAGCGGCGTCAGCGCGAGCGTGAACGGGAAGAGGAGAAGGGAGAAGACGAAGAAGTTGAAAGTCACGGTAATGTCACGCCAAAGTCACGCGATAGTCACGCTAATGTCACGCTGGCGTCACGCAATGGTCACAGGGGTGTCCCAGAAGTGTCACGCCTTAAGAATAAGAAGAAGAACAGATTAAGACCAGATACAGATATAGACCAGACCAGAGGGAGAGGGGGTGTGGGGGAGAGGGAGAGGGAGGTCGCCTTCGGCGGCTTCGCCGCCTTCGGCGACGGAGGGGGAGACACACAGGATTTTGAGTTTGATTTTTCTCGCCTGGAAAAGCCTCCTGGCAAAGCCGAGCGCAAAGCCTGGGACGCGTTTCTCCGGGCGGCTGGGGTTCCGAGTCGAAAACTTCGGGAACCCGTGCTGCAAGCCCTGACCGAGGGCCGCGTCACGGGCCTGGACGTGCTGGCCGAGTTCACGCGGTGCTTCCGGGAAGCGCAAGAGGGTCAGTTGGCAAAGCCCGCAGTGGCCGCAGCGGTGAACCTGGCCCGTGGGAAAGTGCGGGCGAAGGATGAGCACTATGACCTGGTGCGCTGGTGGGGGGTATTGGGCGAAAAACTTCAGCCCCTGGTGGCCCAGGGGCTGGTGCCTGACGAAAGCGAGGCATGGACGGCCTCGCAAGCCCTGCGTGAGCGTAAGTACACAGAATCGCCGTATGCGGCGCTTTACGTGCAATGATTTTACCACAATCGGGGAGGCGATGCCATGGCTTTTGAAGACTTTGCCCGGCATCTCAGCGCCCAGGCCAGTCCGGTGACTGTGGGAGGCTACGTGCGGGACTTGCAGCAGTTTGCCGTTTGGTTCGAGCATACCAACGGTGAGACTCTGGAACCTGAGAGGGTCACACCGTCCGATGTGCGGGAATATCGCAATTGGCTTCAGCGTCGAGGTCTGCGGGCAGCGACGGTGAACCGTCGTCTGGCCGCGGTACGTGCCTGGCTGGACTGGGCCAGGCATCAGGGTCGGATTTCCGAAAACCCCGCGCGACGGGTACCTGGGCTCCGGGAGCAACCGCCCGGCCTTCGATGGCTGGACAAGCGAGAGCGGTATGCCCTGCGGCGGGCTGCGGAGCGGATTTTGCAAGTGGCCCGGCTGCGGTATCCGGTTCGGTGGGTGGTGTACGAGCGGGACGCCCTGCTCACCCTGTTCCTGCTGAACACGGGCTTGCGCGCTGGCGAAGTGGTTCGCCTGCGGTGGTCCGACGTCGTGCTCGGCGAGCGCAAGGGTCACCTGTTGGTACGGGGCAAAGGGGACAAGCAGCGGGTGGTGCCCCTGAACAAAGCCGCGCGGGATGCGTTACGCCGATGGAAGACAACCCGACGTGATGCTGACATCGAAGGCGATCAAGTATGGGCGGTCCGGGATGGTCTGACCGTGCGCACGGTTCAACGGGCCGTGGCTCGCGTGGCTCGGGAAGCGGGTGTAGAAGCCACCCCTCACGTGCTTCGGCACACATTTGCCAAGTCCCTGGTGGATGCCGGGGTTTCGCTGGAAAAAGTGGCTCGTATCCTGGGCCACAAGAGCCTGGACACGACCCGGCGGTACGTGGAACCCTCGGCCCAGGACCTGGCCCGGGCCGTGGAAGAGGTGGCGCTATGAGCAACAACGTGGTGGTGCTGCAAGGCTGGCTTGAGATTCGCAATGTTTTCGAGAGGGTGGACGGACGCCTGGCGCTCCGCACCCATGTGGATACGGGCAAACCTTATCTGGGTGGGCGGCATCCTGTGGTGCTGATGGGACGGGGTGCGGAATTGGCACGAGCCTATTTTGAAGCCTATGGCCCATGTCGGATTCAGGTAGTGCTCTATGGCAGGCTGGTTACCCTATGGCAGGGGGAAAATCCCAGCACCTATGTAGCGGTGCGTCATGTCAGTTTCTTTGGGGAGCCCGTGCCTTTGTCGTCCTCGGCCTACCGGCCTGCGGGCGATGGGCGGGCCTAACCGGCCTCGCCCCCCACGCCTGCGGCCCAAAAGGGCCTTGGCTCAGGGGGCGGGCCGAACAGGCCCGCAAAGGAATGGGAGAGCGCCTTTTGAGCGGGGCCAAACTTGGCCCCGCCCCTTGACGCCCCAAAGGGGCGCTCTATAATGCGAAGTGATTGGCGTACGAACCCATGAGAGGGTTCGTGCGCCTTTTTTATTCCCAAAAATGGGAGGTTGCTCATGAAGCGATGGTTGGTGGTGCTAACTCTGTTGGGCTTGGTCTCCATGGCCAGCGTCATGCCTCCGGTTTTCAACCCAGGTGTGCCGGGTAATCCTGATTCAGGTATAACAGACTTTCGCGATTGTGTTGGCCCTTGGGCTTTTCTGTGCGAGGATGACGACAATACAAATAACGATTCCCCGCCGCCTCCGCCCCCATGTGACCCCACTTATGACGAACCTGCGTTGTGGTTGGAAGGGGTGGCACCGCCTTATCCCGTGGTGGTAGGGCAGGATGCCGAGCGGGAAGGGGTGACCATCCTGGTCAAAGCGCGAGGCGGAGCCAAGAACAACGGGTGCTGGCGCGGGGAAAACCGCTCGGACATCGTGTCGCTGGATGTGGAATACATCCGGTTGACTGCTCCCAGCCGCGCTTGGATTACGGGTACCCTGGGGCAGTGGTATCCGGGTGCAAAGCCCAAGAACCCGGAACCATCCTGGACTTTGAAACACCACGTGCTGGGCGAGACTGCGGAGATGCACGCCCATTTCCTCCCTGTGGACCCCGGCGTGTATGAAATTCGCGTGCATACCCGCCAGCGGGACGGGCAGAGTAAAACTCGGACGTTCTACGTCCGGGTGTGGCTGTTGGACACCACCTTGGGAGGGGGTTCCCAAAGCGGCTCATCCGAACCAGTGGATACCTGCCTAAGCCTGGCTTGTGAGTCCGGACATGACCCCGGTCGTGGATGGGACCCCGGTCGAGGTTTTCCTGGTCCCATCACTTGTTTGGGTACAGGGTGCGCTGGTCAGGAGCATTTAGGTGCTCCAGTTCCCGTGCTGCACCCACGTTTCGATGGGGGAGGTCAGGCTTGGTCTTTCCATCCACGCTACTTAGGGCCTCCTCTCGTCTGGTGGGATGGTGAGGGATGACCATGCCAAATCCCTGGTGGCTTCCCGGCCTTTGGGTGCTCAACGGTTTTTTGGCTGTGGTGTATGCGGTGCTGGAGGCCTGGCGGCTGTGGTTGCTCCTGGCCGCGGCCGCACCTTTGTTGCTACAACAGCAGGACACGCTTCGGCGACGCTGGATGGCCGGGGTATTGGCCGTCATGTTGATTACAGCCGTGTTTGCTCCTACGGTGGTGGGCCTGATGATGGGGGCCATGGCCCTGGGGGGATGGCTGGCCTGGCGTTTGGAACGGTTCAACCCCCAGGCCCTGTACTGGCGCATCACCCAGGGCCTGGCCCTGTACGTACTTATTGCCCTGGGTGTGATGCTCTACCGCTCGGTCCTGGCTCGCACCGGACAGGATTGGCTCGCTGGCGGGGCATCGTACCTGGAAGCCCTGGCCGCCATTGCTCTGTACGCATACCCCGTGGGTTTCTTCGCTATGCTGGCCCAGGCCCTGTTTGCCCATCCACCGTTGCCGCAAACACCGGAGGACCTCATCGCCCAGGTGCGCACGCGCGGAAAGGGCCTATAGGCCTTCCTGCAGGGCCTATAGGCCGGGCTTAAGGGGTGTTAAGGCCTATTGGCCAAAAGAGGAGGAAACAGTAATGTGTATTCTGGCTTCAGGTGTACATGACAACGGCGGTGAAGTGGGCGCGCTGTGGTTCCACATCGCCACTCCCGAAGGACGAACGTTGTACAGGGCAGTAGCCCTGCATCGGCTTCACGCCATCCCCATCGCCGCCAAGGAAGACTACGACCTTCTGGGAAAGCAGTGGGCCGCCATCCGGGGCATGTACAACGCGGGGGTGAACTTCGTATACAGCGCCATGGGCATGTTTCGGCCTCGTTACGTGGGCATCGTGCAGTTCTACGGCGCCGCGGCCACCGCGGACACGAAGGATGAAGCCATCGCTCGAGCCCGGGAACAGCTGGCCGCGGTGTTGGCGACCCTGGCAAACTACCCCCAGTCTCGAACGGTGCCTCCGGAGACGGAGTACCTGGAGTGGTATCTTCGGTTCATCATGTCCGCACGCCGTCCCCTGGTGCTGCTGGGTTTCCCGGATCCGCGGGAGACCCGGCGGGGGTTGTACGGAGAAGACGGTTCTCTACCCAATCCCACACCCGATGACCTGGCCGCGGAACAGAACGAAATCCTTTTCCGGGGCCTGGCCAAGTTGCGCAAGAACTTCGTGTTTCAGACCGTGGCCGAGGCCCTGCCCCGGCGTTATCTGTCCAAAACCCTGGTAGAAGTGGCGCAACTGGCGTCCATCGTGGCCTCGCGGCAGCGAGGGGCCCTCAGTATCGGCTTTTCCCTGGGCGTGCCCATCATGGCCGCCCTGGGTCGCACCCTTTCCCACTCGGGCATGGCAGGACGTGCGGAAAGTGTGGCCCACACGGACGGGGTATCCCGGCAGTGGGGCCAGGCCCATACTGAGGGCTATGCCCACACAGAGGGCGTGGCCCATACGACTGGTGGAAGCGTGACCGTTACCCACAGTTCAGCAGACACCACAGGCGTGGCGCACGGACGGGCACATACGGTGAGCCATTCCGTGGGCACCTTTGAAAGCACGACCCACAGCACTTCCGTCAGCCATACTGAGGGAACAAGTGGCTCTGTGGGTCATAGCGCAGGAGGCTCTTCGAGCTGGTCCATAGGTGGTGCCCATACAACGGGGACGGCCAAAACGCATACTTCCGGCACCACCCAAGGCATAACCGTAGGCCAAAGCCTCACGGTGGGACAATCCTTTACACAAAGCGCCAGTGTAGGGGGGAGTGCAGGTTATCATGCCGGAGGCAACGTGAGCCTGGGTGTACCTGGAACGTTAGGGGCAGGCGTGAATGGTGGATGGAACGCCAATGTGTCTGGAGAAGTCGGCTGGTCCGGTACCCAGAGCGCGTCACGGAGTGCATCGTTGTCGGGCTCCATCAGTACCATGCAAAGTGATGCCAATACCACTTCCACCTCCGATACGGTGAGCGCTTCTGTGGGCGGTGCGAGTACGTGGGGAGTGACGACAACATCGGGCACCTTTTCCAGTACCACGGTGACCCATGGCACCGCGCATACCACGGGACGGTCAGAAACCTGGGGGACGGCGGATACAACCAGTGTCACCCACAGCCACGCACATACGAAAGGGAAATCCGTGTCCGTGTCCCGGTTCTGGTCCACCACAAGAAGCCAATCCGACACCTGGTCGCAAGCGGATACGAAAAGTGAGGGGTGGGGGCTGTCCCATGCAGAGAGCAAAGGCGTGTCCAACGCGGCAGGCCATGCCGGTGGATACGGATGGGTTTCGGGCCTGAGCGCGGGCCTGGTGCCCGGCGTCAGCATTGGGCGTTCCTGGCAAACCGAAGACGACGTGGCCATGCGCCTCACGGAAATCCTGCGGGGACTGGAGGGTATCCTCAACCAGGCCAGCGCGGAGGGCGGCTTTATGACCGAGGCCCTGATATGGGTGGACGACGAAGAGGCCGCAGCCGCGGTGGAAAGCCTAGTTCCCCAGGCCTTCCATGGGCCGAACGTGCCCACACCCGTGCTTACCGTGCATCCAGAACCCCAGGACGTGGAACCCCTGCGCTATCACGCCCTGGCTTTTCTGCCCTGGCATGGACCTGCGGAGAACGACCCCTTTGGTGGAAAACTCTGGACCAAGTACACGACCCTACTCACCGCGGGCCAGGTGGCCGCATATACCGCACCCGCGCTCATCGAAGAAGGGTCCACGGTGACCGTCATGGCACCCATCCCGGAGGGCATGGGGTTCTATCCCGACATGCCCGGCGATGTGGTGCTGGGGCACCAGGTTTCGCCCACTACCCACGAACTCACCACCGCGCCTGTGCGCCTGGACCAACGGCGGCTTTTCCATACCCTGTTTGCAGGGGACACGGGGTGGGGGAAATCGGTATCGGCCATCCGCATGGCCTATGAGACCACGCTCAAATGGCGCACCCGCACCGTGGTGCTGGACTTCGGCGCGGGCTGGCGGGCGCTTCTCAACGCGCCCGGCCTGGAAGGGCACGTGGACATTCGTCAACTCTGGCCCGATGCTCCCCGGCCCCTGCGCTGGAACCCCCTCCAAATCGGTCGCAACATTGACCCCGAAACCCAGTGGCGAGCCTTTGCGGACATCTTTGGTTCCATCGCCCGCCTGGGCGTGCGCCGACAGAAACAGGAACTTCTGGACGCGTTGCGACAAGTGTACCTGCGGGCCGGGGTTCTGGTGGACGACCCCGAAATCCGCACCGACCCCAAATGGGGCAGGGTGCAGCCCGACGAGGCCGACCTGGTGGGTGTTTCCGCGGGAACACCCCTGAGCGACCTCACCTGGGAACAAAAGCAAGCCATCGCGGTGCATCGAAGTAGCAAGGTGGGCCTGGCTGACCTGTACCGTCAGGTCCAGGAAAAACTGACTACCGTGCCTCCGCGGGACACCATGCTTCAGGGGGTGCTGGAGGGCATTCTGTACCGGCTCAACCCCCTGGTTCAGGGAGCGGCGTCCCGGATGTTCGAGCCGGGGCCGGACGTGGTGCCCGTGGAGGAAATGGCCCGGCCCTGGGGCATCCTCATTGTGGAAGGCGGCTCCTTCCTGGACGACTTCGGTAAGGCTTTCCTGCTGGGATGGTTGGGCTGGCACCTCTACATGGACATGATGACCCGCCGGGTGCGCCACCTGGCCGGTCCCGATGAGCCGTTGTTGCAAATTTTCTTCGAAGAGGCCAACAAGATTTTTGGGGCCGCGTCCTTTGAAGAGGCCGAGGAGGGCATCTCTGCGGCCCAGCGTTTCGGAGACATGTTCCGGGATGCGCGGAAGTACGGCGTGCGTTTGCACGTCATCACCCAGGCCCCTTCCCTCATTCCCCAGGACATCATCAGTTCCTGCAACAACCTGTGCATCGCCTTCCTCAAGAACCCCAGGGACAAGGACATCGTGCTGGCCGCCCTGGGTTTCTCGGAGAAAGGTTTCCGCGATGAGGAATGGCGGCGCTTCCTCACCGATATGCCCATTGGCCTGCAAATTGGTCGCTTCCCATACACCTTCGACCGGGCTTATCAGCGCCCCGTGCTTTTCAAACCCTTGATGCTGGACGTACCGGAGCCAGACGACACGGAAATCGCTGCGCGACTGGGGAGGATACGGATATGAAGCAAAGCGTCATGGGGTTCCTGGTGCTGTTGGTTTTTCTGCTGGCCATGCTTATGGCCCTGGGAGGTCTGTCCTGGAGTGGAAATGGCGGGAGAACCCCAACGCCTACGGCATGGATGGTGACCGTGCCCTCCACGGCCACACCCACACCCACCCTTTCGGGATGGTGGCAGGGGGTCACTCCGCCTCCACATTGGGTGTACACGCCAACCGTGACACCCGGCCCCACGATGACGGCAACCAGTGCAAACGAGGTGGCGCCATGAACGATGTGAAACGAGTTCTGGAAGAGACCGTGAAGCGTTTACTGCAAGGCAACCGGGCCCTGGTTGTGGTGGTGGACCAAAACCAGCATGTGCTGGACGTGGATTGGAAATCCCTGGAAGAAGCCTTGACGCTTTTGTTGATTGCCAAACAGACCGTGAAGAAGGAGAAAAGCCATGTTGAGTAAAGCGCTGCGCATTGGCATCGCTCTGTTGGTGGCCGCGGTGGTGTACTTGCTTTCACAGACTCAAACCGTTCAAGTTGTGGTCGCCGCTCGCGACCTGGCCCCCGGTCAGGTCATCTCGGAAGGAGACGTGACCCTGCAAGCCATGCCCGAAAACCTGGCCCCTGAAGACGCATTGACATCCATCGAGAGCGTCTTGGGCCAGACCCTGGCCGTACCACGGAGCGCGGGGGATGTGATTCGTCAGGCCCATCTGGGACCATGGCAGTTCGACCTCAATCCCGACGAGCGTGCGATGGCCATCCAGGTGGACGATGCCTCCGGCGTCGCGGGTGTGCTCAAGCCCGGTGACAAGGTGGGCGTGGTCGCTCTTATTGACGACCAGACTTTTGTCCAGGCCATCCTGGCCCGTTTCCCTGTGGAAGAAGCAGGGGAAGCGCAAACGCCCCTGGTCTCAGGGGATTACGCTAAGGTGGTCATTGAAGGGTTGCGGGTGCTATACGTATCGCCGGAGTTCCAGGCTTTGCAAGAAACGGGCAGTGAGGACCCCCTTTTGGGGAGTATTGGCTCCATGAAATCTAAAGAGGGGGCAGTGGTGGTGGCCGTACCTGCAGAGCCGGTGAATGTGGTGTACGAGTTTCAAACGTTCGGAGCGGAAAACGTCACCATGCCTGTGAACCCCGTGGAATTGCTGGCTGCTTTGCAAATGTCGGATGGCGCGCGCTTGAGCCTCTTTTTGGTTCCCCCGAATGCTGAGGTCAGCATTCGGACTTCGGGCTTCTTCGTGCCCGCTATGGTGGTGTTTCCGCAACCATCCGAGCAAGCGGAGGAAAGCAAATGACCAAGGTCACGGTTTTGATTGCCGCTCCCATGCCTCGCCTCAACGTATGGGGGCCGGTGCTCAGCGACGACGACCGGCTCCATGTGGTCTCGGTGGCCCTGAGCGTCGAAGACCTGCAATCCAAGATGGCCTACAACCCCCAGGCCTTGGTCCTGGATGCCACCCTCTTCGGTGGGCCGGACCCCCTGCAGCGGTTCCTGCAGGCCGTACAGGCGGAGGTCTTTCTGGTCCTGCCGCCCCAGGCCGCGGAGATGCGTCAGGCCTTTGCCCAGATGCCCAGGGTGCGGGAGGTGCATATAGGGGATTTCGAAGACCTGCACAAACTTCCCGACCGCATTGTGGCCGCCGCAGTCATGACAACCACAGGGGGATGGGGTGGGGCAGAGGTTTCGCCGCAAGCGGCCCCATCTGGCCCCGCGTTGGTGGTGGGTTTTCGCGTGGTGATGTTCTGGAATCATGCAGGCGGTACGGGGAAAAGCACATTGGCCGCGGCAGTGGCCCTGGAAGCCGCAACTCGCGGCGTGCCCACCATGTTGGTGGGCCTGGATACCCCGGACACCAACCCCCTGGTTCTGGGCTTGAAGCCTGAACCCAATATCACATCCTGGATGGCCAATCCCTCGGTAGAAGGGTTGCAGGAAAGTTTGCAAATGCTGAACGGCCTGGCCGTGTTAGGGGGGTTCCCGGATGTACTCACCGAGGCCCGCTTTTCCGCATTGCCTACCGAAAACCCGGCTTCGCTGTCTGCGTTGGTGAGCACCGCGGCCAGGGCAGGGTATGCCCTGCTCGTCCTGGACACCCCTAACGCGAATATCGCGGCCCAAGCCATCACTGCGGCCACTCATTTGGTGTTGGTAGCCAGACCTTCTCTGGCCGACATCCTGAGCACTGTGGAAGCCTACCGCACGGTCACCGAACGCGTGTCCGGCGAGCACCGCCTGCCCGCGAATCACATCTTGGTGGCCCTGAACATGGTGGGCGGACGCATCGCGCCCAAAGAATGGCACCGGGCCGCAACAGAGATGCTGCGGGACGTGTCGGGGGCCACTTTCCCGCCTTTGGCCGCGACCATTCCTTTCCTGTCCGCGGTGGCCGTGGCCCAGGACCGACGTCAGTCCCCACTGGGTGTGGGGGAGTTTCGAAAGGCTATTCAGGGACTTGTCAATGCATTGGTTCCGCCCATGCCCGCGGTCGCAGCCGCATCCAACGCAGCCCAGGAGTATCGGATGGGACCGGTGCGGGTAAAGGTGCGAACGTGAGACCGGAAGCGAGGGAGTCATGACCTGGACGCAATTTGCCCAAACGCTAACCACAGAGCACCAGGACAACATCGTTCGGGAAGCTGTGGAACGGTTAGGACGGCTACCCCTTGCCGTGGTTCGGGATACAGAAGCCCTCTTGAAAGAGGCCCGCCAAGAAGTGCACCGCCTCCTTGCAGAAAAGGGTCTAACCGCGGGGCCGGTGTTGGTGGAAGATATGGCGCGCCGAGCAGCCGCTCAAGTGGGCGGGATGGGTTTTCTTGGTGCGCTATTGCCTCCTTCTCGAAACGACCTGACCGAGATTGCTTTGAACCCTGATGGCTCGGTGTGGTTGTTGCGAAAAGGGGCTGAGCATTTCGAGCCGTGGGATTATCGCCCCACAGTAGAAGAAGCCTGGCGCGCTGTGGAAGCCCTGTTGGCCCCTACGGGGCGGGCTTTGAACGAAGCCAATCCTTCAGTAAACGCTCGTTTGCCTCGGTTCCATGGAACGGGGGGCGCACGTGTAAAAATCGTGCATCCTGTGTTGGCCCCAGGGGAAGGGTACCCCGCCATTAACATTCGTTTGTTTGAAGCCCGACCCATCCTGCCCCAGGACATCATTGCCTGGGAAATGGCCCCGGATTTTGTCATGGACGCTTTATGCGCCGCGGTCGGGCGAAAACTGCGGGTTTTGGTCATTGGTGGCACGGCCACGGGCAAGACCACTTTCCTCAGTGCCCTGGCCAACGGGGGCATCCCGGCCGATGCACGCGTGGTGAAGATTGAGGACCCTGAAGAAATCTGGCTCCGGCATCCCAATGTGGTCACGCTCGAAGCCCGGTCTTCCATGCCCGGAAGCCAGGTACCGCCGTACACCCTGAAGGACGGCGTGGACGATGCTATGCGCATGGCACCGCAATGGCTCATCGTGGGTGAGGTGCGCACGGGCGATGCAGCCCTGGCCCTGTTCCGCGCCCAGATGTCCGACCACCCCGGTCTGTCTACGTTCCACGCGGAAAGTCCCCAGCACGCGGTGTTTCGTCTGGCCGTCATCATGTTCGCCGACGCCCAGGTGCGTATGGAGGCCGCCAAAGCCATCTTCGAGCAGGCCATAGATGTGGTGGTCACCGTGGGTTGGGCGGACGGCAAACGGCGGGTGCTGGCCGTTCACGAAGTTGCAGGTTTCAAAGGCGGAGATGTGAAGTTCCGCCAGGTGTACCGTTACGGCGACACTTCCATGGAACCCCTCACCAGGGAGCGGCGATGATGATGGATTTGGTTATACCCATCATAGTGGCGTTTGCTTTGGGCCTGGCTGTTTACTGGGCTTTGGATTTGGGACTATCCCTTTGGAATAGCCACCGGGTGCAGACTACCTTGCGGCAATACATGCGAAGCCGTGACGACCAAAAAACGTTGATTGTTGACCGGGCGTTGCCCATTCGCCTGGCTTTCCAATCCCTGGGCCTGGACGTCAAAGGTTGGGAAAACAGGGCCTTTTGGTTTGGTGTTCTGGCTTCCACCGTCGTGGTGGGCAGTCTGGCCGCGGTGTTTCTACCACCTGTCTTTGTCCTTGCATCCCCTGTAGCATCTTATTTCCTGGTGCGCACCTGGGTAGAGACCAAGTGGAAGGACTTTCGTCAGCGCATGGAAAAGGAACTCCCTTTGGTGCTGACCCGCCTGGCTGCCACCCTTCCCATCACCCCCAATCTTTTGCAAGCCCTGGATGAAGTGCTCGAAAGCATGGAGCAGAACAGCCCGCTGAGGAAGTGGATGCAGACCTTCGTCCATCGGCTTCACCGGGAACCCGGCCGCGCTTTTCAACAAGCCATCCAGGAAGCCGAAATGCTTTCGCCAACTCTGGTGCTGTTCCTTCGGGAATTGAAGCGCGTGTGGGAAACCGGCGGCGTGGGTTATGTAGAGGCTTTCAACATGGTGGCCGAGAACCTCACCCACATCCTGGACGCCCGCGCCGAGGCCATGGCCGCGGCGGCCGGTGCATGGGGTACTATCCGAGTGATTTTGTTGGCCTTGGGTACCGGTCTTGTTGTCATCATGTCCAACCCCCAGACCAAAGCCCTGTTTTACCAGCCGTTCAATCAGGTACTTTTGGTGCTTCTCGTGGTCTGGGGGGTGGTGGGCTATTTCTATATCCAGGGCCTCATTCGGGAGGTGAGCCTATGACTTTCTTCGCAGCGTTTGCTTTGGGCCTGGCCGTATATTGGGCCTTGGATTTGGGACTATCTCGCCGTCCGACCGCGATTTTGGCTGAATACCGCGGAAGAGAAGGGGGTACCTTGGAGCAATTTGGGGCTTGGTTGGCCAAGCGTTTCCCGTTTTCCCTCAAGCGTATCCGAGAGGATTTGACCTGGGCGCAGCGAGCCGGGTACTTGAAAAACGTGACGGCGTACCGCGTCCTTGGGGAAGCCGCGGTCATGACGGCATTTGGGTATCTGGCCCTTTTCCTGGTTGTTGGCATTCCAAAAGGGTTGGCCTGGTTTCTGCCCCTGCTTCTCACGTATTACCCCATCCTCAAAGTACGAAACCGGGCCTCCCGCGCGAAGCGATTGGCTAAACGTCAACTTCCTGAATTGGCAACTGTCATGGCTGCGGAACTGGCCGCGGGCGCATCACCGGACCTGGCTTTGGAACGCGCCGCGCAACTCTCAGGCCCGCTTCACCGTTTCATTGCTGAGGCCGTCGAGCAGGCTCGGAAAACCGGACGTCCGCTGTTTTCCCGTCCCCCTGCGGTGGGCATGTTCCTGGATTATGCCCGCAAGTTTTCCCGCGGTGTGCCGGAAATTTTGATGCTGGCCGTCCAATTGGACATGGTGGCCCGGAAGGGTACCCAGGGGGCTTTTCTCATGTCGGAAATTGCCCGCGCTATGGCTCGTGAATATCGCACAGACGTTATGGCACGGGCCAAGAAACTGGACAGCCAGTTGGTGTTGGCCGCGGCTATCTTTTACTTCATGCCTTTCGTGGGGTTCCTTCTATGGGTACTGGGTGCTCCCGTGTTCTCCATGTTTGCCTCACCCTGATAGGTACTGCTTTCCTGGTTCTGCTGGCCGGCATCAATCTGCGCCGGTTTGTAGATATGGGAAATTGGTTGTCCTTGGCCGTGGCTTTGCACGGCGGATTGGCTGCCTTCCGCCTTTGGCATCGGCGGGCGGCCCGGAGAGACGCTCCCTGGTATCAGAAGGTCATCGCATGGATAGACGCTGTTCTCCCCCAGGGATTGGAAGCGGGTCATACGACATGGTGGGCTGAAGCATTGGGCCTGGTGGGTGTGGGCCTGGCTTTGTGGGGGATGGTTTCCCTGGGTGCGGCTTTTGGTGTTGCACCTGCGGACCGGGGTTTGGTCACACACGGCCCTTATCGGTTCATTCGACACCCTATGTATGCTGGGGAAACCCTGAGTTTGATACCGGTTGTGCTTCTGAACCCCTCCCTGCGCAATCTGGCTCTGGCCGCGGTGCTCACCGTAACGGTGTTGCTGCGTATTCAGTGGGAAGAGGGGATTTTGGACGGTTACACCGAGTACGCCCGGAGGGTACGATGGCGGCTTCTGCCTGGGGTATGGTAGGGTTTCTGGTCTTGTTGGGCCTGGCCGCCTGGCAGGACCTGCGTTCGCGGCAGGTGAATGCATGGACGCTTGCCGGGATGTTGTTTTGGGCCATAACCCTTCGTCTCTCTATGGGAGGACTGGAAGCCTGGATATGGGCTGTGGTGTGGTTTGGTTTGGGCCTTCTTCTTCGTTCTTGGATGGGTTCGGCGGATGTGCTGACCCTGAGCGCTATGAGTCTGGTTAATCCCGTTTTGCCCATTGGTGCATGGTTGGGTGCTATGCTGTGGTGGGCTGGCCAGGGGTTTCGGTCGCCGTTTCCCGCTCTTCCGGGTTTCTTTTTAGGCGCTTTGGTCTTGACCATTGCGTCCATGGCTCTATAATGCGAAATGACTGGCGTACTACCGGAGGGGTAGTACGCCTTTTTGCTTTAAATCCGCCTGAAGGAGGTAATGATATGGTCGAGTGTCTGATGTTGAAGGTTATCAAAATGCGCCTTTGGCTGGAAGAGCGTCGCGGGGAACTGGATGAAAAGGCGTTACTCATTGCTTTCTTCGTCTTGGTGGCCGTAGTTGGTGTGTATGCGCTGGGGAGCCGTGTCAGTCAGACCTTCCAATCTCTGGCCAGCCGTTTGTAGGGAGGTGAGATTGGGATGTGGCGATGGTGGCGTAAACGCCGCGGGGAATTGGAAGAAGCCGCTTTTACCTACCCGCTGCTTCTGTTGCTCTCCATAGGGCTTTTCAACCTGGCCCTTTTTGGCTACGCGGGGTTGCTGGCGTCCAATGCGGCCAACTACGGTGCCCGCATGGGTTCCGTGGCGCAGGAGAATCCGGCCGCTCTCGCACGTCAGGCGGCCATGCAGCGCATCGCCGTGGCCCCGGTAGGGCAATACCGCGTTCGAGTCGTCGCGGCGTCCGAACGAGGCGGTGAGGTTCAGGTCATCGTAGACTTCACCGTGCCCAACTACTTCAAGGGCCTGGCCTCTTGGTTCGGCGTGAACATGTCGGATTTTCATGGCCAGGCCAGGGCCACCTTCCGCAAGGAGGGATGGTGATGCGCCCCGTTCGAGCCTCGTCGCTGGCATGGACGGCCCTTCTCCTGGGCTTCGTCCTCATGCCGTTGATGGCGTTGGTCATTGACGGCCTCCGCTTGCTTTACGCTGACGCCCGATTGCAGGTGGCCACGGACGCGGGATGCGAGGCAGCCGTTCAAGTGGCTTTTGAGGACGGTGTGGATGCTTTCAAACAAACAGGCGTGAAACGCATGAAATGGTCCCCGCGAGCCTTGCAGGTGGGGCGTGCCATGTTCCTGCGCACCCTCCAGGGTGCCCCTGTTTTGCAGGGGGTTTCTTTTGCAGCCCATCCTGTAGGTGAGCGTCGCATTCGTTGTGTGAGTCGTGGTCAAGTGTCTCTGTGGTTTCTTCCTCGTACGGTCGCGTTGGAGGGTTGGGCGGATGCCGAGGGCACGTTCCGCACGCGCTGAGGGAAAAGTGCCGGGAGCATTTGGGTACCCATGCTCCCGGCACTTCGTCGCGGCATGGGGAAATCACTTGTGGGAGGTTTCCCATGCGCGGCTCTGCATCCCTCAGCATGATGGCCTGGCTGCTGGTTCTCAAACTGCTCTTCATTCTCAAAGTTGGCCAGGCTGTGAACCGGTGGGTTTTGGCTCGGTTCCTCGCCCTCGCCCGCCTTTTGCCCTGAGCACTGCCGCCTGGGGCCGTCACTTAGGCGGCCTGCCAGGGGCGGCCCCCAGGAGGTGGTCTCATGGAGATTGAATTAGAAGTCAAACGAATGCCTATGCTCATAGGCGCTTTTCTGATTGTCCTGGCGGTGATGGTGGGCCTGGGTGCTTTGGGGAAGTCCCTGGCACCAGACCGACTGTTGACCTGGACGGAGTGGCAAATCCTCAAGGAGGAACGGGCCTATGACCGCGAACTGGCGGCGCTGCGCCGCCAAACCGAGGCTCTGGCCGAGATTTTGGACGGGAACCCTGACGCCGTGCGCGGCCAATGGCTGTACGAGGAAACGCTTCGATTGGTGAATGAGCAACGCGTGGAAGCCCTGGAACCGGAGAGACAGGCCGTCTTGCAGGCCGCCAAAGCCGTGAGAGATTGGAGCCTGGGACAGATACCCAAGGAGCAGGCTATTCATGCTCTGGAGCAAGCCGTTCGTGAATTGGAGAAATGAACTACACCGCGATTCCGCAGGCCTGAGCGATAGCCTGGCCGCGCTGGAACGGCAATGGCGAAAACGGGCCGAGGCCGAAGTGCAGGCCTTCCGGTCCCTCATGGTGCGCCTGGCCTACCGTCTGGGCGCGGGCGAGCGATTGGAAGCCCTGCGCAAGGCCAATCCCAGGGCTTTGGAACATTGGACGGCCCAGGATTGGGAACGCTTTTTCGAGGACGTGCTCACGCGCCCCTGGAACGGCAGTCCAGAGCCAGAACCAGAGCACAAGCCGAAGCAGGCTGCTCTCTCTGAGCATGAAACATCTGAGCATGAAACACCCGCAGTCGCAGAGCCAACATCCAACGCAACGCCTGTGCTTCCGCATCGTGTGGACCTTCTGCAAGAGTGGGCCAGGGCTTTGCAAGAGGTGGATTGGGAAGGGGGAATCCGTGTGCCCAGCCTGTATCGTGAGGTCGCCCGCTCCGGCGGCGTGCGCTGGAAACGCGGGCTGATGATGGTCTTTCTGCTCGCCCGGTTCGGTGTGAACACCCGCATGGAGCACGTGCTCATCCTGGCCCAGGCCTTCCACCGTTCCCCCAACACAACCCGGTCCTGGGTGCGCAAGGCCGGGTCCTTCATGGCCCAGCGCGGCTTTCTTGTGGAAGCCACGCTGAACGGGCGGCCAGATGTGGCTTCCAGTCTGGCCGTGTATCGGCTCACATCCGAAGGAAAAGACCTGGCCCGTCGGTTGGGTTGGGAACCGGTGGAAAGCGATTGGGAACGGCTCATACGTCTCCATGAGGGCGAACGCTTTGAAAAACACACTCTCGGTGTGCTGGCCGCGGCCATGCACGCCCGGTTGCGGGGCTACAAGGTGGAAGTGCTGCCCCAGGTGGACAGTCCCACGCCCCCCGACCTGGCCCTGGACGCCGAACGCCGTGTGTTCGTGGAAGTGGAAATCAGCGACAAAGAGAATCCGGCCAAGTGGCGGCACAACGCCGAAGCCAACGGCGGGTTCGTGGCTTTGGTGGCCGCGAACCCGGAGCGCCGTCGCGTTCTGGTGTCGGACATCAGGCGCATGGGGTTGCCCGGTCGGGCAACGGATTTGGTCACTTTGGCTCAGGAAAAGCCTGAAGACTTCTGGTTGGAGGTGTGGTCATGACTACCAATTGGGAAAAACTGCAAAGCGTGTCTGTTGAACAACCCGTTCAGCCCGGATGGAAAGCCCGTTTGGAAAGTTTCAAACAGCGCGTTTCGCAAATATCCTGGACGATGGCGTTGGTGTTAATGGGAGTCGGGCTTTTTGCTTTTTTCAGCGGGACGGTTGCAGGGGTGTTCTACGCCACCAAAACCCTGGTACCACGTCGCGTCCAGCAAGCCCTTGCCGCTATGCCCACGCCCACGCCTAAACCGCAACCAACACCCGCGCCGTCTCCCACGCCTGTACCGACCCCCACGCCGTTTAAAGCCTTCACAGTTCAGGCCCAAGCAGCGAATGGGGCGAATTTGCGCCAGGAACCCAGTTTAGAAGCCGAAGTGGTGATTGTGGTGCCTAACGGTACCGTGGTGTATTGGACAGGAAAGGAAGTCGAAAACCAGGGCTATCGTTGGTTTGAAGTAGAGGCCAAGGTCAACGGAAAATGGGTGAAAGGGTGGATGGCGCATGTGGTACTCAGAGGGCCAGAGGAAGGGGAGTGACATTGTACGACACGTTTTTCCGGCGTTACGGGCCAAAAACGGGGCTTTTCGCGGCGTGAAAGCCCCTCTTGCGACGCACAAGGCCCCTTGTGCGACACAATCCGGCAGGACCTGACAGGGCCATCCAAAGCCTGAAGGAGGTGCCGTATGGAAAACCAGGTCACGTTCACCGGCAAGGTGGTCAAAGTGTGGAAGGCCCCTCATGCGGGCCGCAGGCTCACCTGGGCCCGCCTCAATCACCGCACCGACACCGAGGACTACTACGTCACCGTCTGGCTCCCTAACGGCGCTGAGGTGAAAAAAGGCCAGGTCATCCGGGTCGAAGGCAAACTCGGCTCCTATGACTTCACACAGCCCCTGGCCCAACTGGTGCGCCGGGTGCTGCCCCAGGACGCCCTGCCTGAGCACCTGCGCCATGTACTCATCCCCCGTGCGGCCAACGTCATCATCGCCGAGAAGGTTGAAACCCTGAAATGACTTCGCTATAATCCTTTTCGACCGGAAAAGCCTGAACCCAAGCACTCTCGCACTCCGCAAAGCCCCGCAAAGCCTCCAAAGCCCAAAGCCCGATGTGGCTTTGGGCTTTTTCTATGAAAGCACGAAAGCCCCATGTCGAAGCCTGACCGCTTCGGCGTGGGGCGTTTTGCGTTTCCCGGCACCTTGACAGCCGAATAGCCGGCCCGTCCGCTTCCAGGTTCCGGGAAGCGGACAAAGGGGTGTCCTGGGAAGATGCCGCGAACGCGGCTTTTTCCCAGGACACCCCTGCCCTATGGGGCGCACCGGGAAGATGCCGCGGACGCGGCTTTTTCCCGGTGCGCCCCGCACCAAAAAGCCCAAAGCCAGGTCGTCTGGAAGATGCTGGGCCCGCGCACCGCGTGGAAGGTGCTGGCCCCCCTCACCGGTGAGGTGCTGGAAGAAGGCCCGGTCATCGCCGAGGTCCTCTGCGACCTCTGCAATGCCGAGGTCACCATCCGGCCCGTGCCGGTCGCCTGGGGAACCCATGCCCTGTGCCCCACCTGCTTCCAGCAGGTGTTCCACCAGGACGTCGTGACCGCCGGGGTCCGCGACCGCATCCACATCGCGGTCCTGGCACCCGGAACAACGGTCCTGGTGGACAACGGGATGCGGCAGGAGCAGTGGGTCATCGAAAAGCCCCTGTGGAGCGCCCAGGTCCGGGAGGGAAGCGCCACCCGGATCCCCCTCGTGGTGCGCCGCTTATGCCGTTTCTGTGAAAGCCGAAAGCACATCCTGGTCGCCCACTTCCACGATGAGTTCGGTTTCATGGGATGGGGGAAGCCCACGCCCATCCCCCAAAGCCCAAATTCTGACCGGGAGGGAAAGCCATGAAGCCCCTGTTCGAGCGCTGGGAAGCCCCGGGTTTCCTGGTCCGCCTGGAGGGCCTCTGGCAGGACATCGAGGGCCTGGTGAAGGTGGAAGAGGAGCACCCGGAGCTCATCCACCATCTCGTCATCAACCGCACCAGGGACATCATGGACCTGCTGCGGCAGGTGGCCACCTTCACCGCCCACCGTCGGGCCTTCCTGGTGCTGGCCCTGGCCGAGCGCCTGAAGCCCACCGACCCCAAAGCCCAGAGGGAATTCTGGGACACCCTGGCCTTCGAGGCCGAGGTGCGGTCCCAGGAACTGGAGGAAAGCCATGGCTGCGGTGAAAGCCTGGCTCATCGCCAGTGGGTTCGAGGACCCCTGGGACCCCAAAGCCCGTGAAGCCTGGAACGCCTTCGTTCAAAGCCTGAAGCCCAAATCCCAAAGTGGAGGTGCTGCCATGACCACGCAAAAGCCGCAAGTCCAAAAGCCCCAAAAGCAACAGGCCGACCCCATCCAGGTCCGGCGTCAGCGGGCCCTGCAGGGCCTGGCCGAAGGCCGCTATCGGGTGCGCCCCGTGGCCTTCGTCATCGAGAACGGCGACGGGAAAGCGTACCTGGTGGAACTGGAGCCCGAGGCCACCTGCGGATGCCCGGACTTCATCAACCGGGCCGTGCGGTGCAAGCACATCCACCTGGCAGAGATACTCACCGCAGCCCTGGGATGGCAGGATGGGGGGCAACCCCAGCCCGCACAGCCGCAAGCCCGGCAGACCACAGAAGCCCAAAAGCCCCAGGAAGACCCCGGCTCCCGTGTGCTGGACTTCGGCAAGCACGTGGGCAAGACCCTGGCCCGGGTCTGGGCTGAAGCACCGGGGTATGTGCGCTGGTTGGCCACCTCGCCCTATGCGCCGGGCAAATGGGCCGAAGTGGCCCGTGACTTTCTCCGCCAGCACCATCCCGAAGCCCTGCAATCCCGCCCGTCCACTCAGGACCAGCGGAATGACAAGAAGCCGTTCACCATGGGTTTCGGGAAGCACAAGGGGAAAACGCTTGAGCAAATTGCTCAAGAGGACCCCGACTACATCCGATGGTTGGCGGAGAACTACCAACCCAAGGACGGCTATGGTCGAGCCATCCAGCGCAAGGCGCGCGCCCTGCACGCCATGCACAATGCAGACATCAACAAGGCCGTCTTTCCCAACGCGTAGGCCACCCGCCTGCGCACAAAAATCCCCCGCGGCCACCCGCCGCGGGTTTTCTTTATCTCAAGGGTCCCTTGCGGTACAATGCTCCCATGGAAGCCCAAAGCCAAAAGGAGGAAGTGTTATGCTGGAAGAACGCCTGGAAACCCAAACGCGATGGGTGCGCGATGCCCAGGGAAAAACCTGGGTTTTGGTGGACCCTGAACTATGGGAGGACATCCTGGACATGTTGGTGGTCCAGGCTCGAAAACAGGCCCCCAATTACGTGCCTTTGGAGGAATTCTTGGAGGGCTTAGAAATGGGGGGCGCCCGTGAAGTATCGGGTTGAGGTACACCGGTCGGTCTACAAAGACTTGGACCGGGTACCCGCTCACTATGTATCTCGCATTAAACAAATCCTCCAAGCCCTCCAAGAAGACCCCCGCCCTCCCGGCGTGAAAAAATTGCGCGGCCAGGAAAACACCTACAGGCTGCGCGTTGGCCCGTACCGCATTCTCTACGACATAAACGACGCCGAAAAGCGGGTGTACGTGCACGCTGTGGTCCACCGGCGCGAAGCGTACCGCTGACCGTTGTTCTTGTGTGTCCGACCCCGCGGCTATCGGCCGCGGGGTTTCTTTTTTAGGGCACACCTTATTTGCCTCCCTATCTCCACATAATTAGCGCTGGAGGTGGGTCATGCGCGTCAAGGAGGCACTCAGGCTTTTCTTCGAAAGCCTCACCGTCCAATCGGAAGCCACCCGGAAGTGGTACAAAAAACGGCTCCAGAGCAGTTTGCAACCTTTGTTCGAACGGGAGTTGTCAGAGGTTACTCACATTGATTTGCAGAATCGGTATCAGGAACTTCAAAAGCGCGGCCTGGCCGTCAGCACACTCCACGGTTACTTGCGAACCTGGAGGCGCTTCTTCCGTTGGGCCTACCGTGAAGGTTTGATAGAACGCAACCCTATGGAGCGAATCGCTTTCCCGACGTTGCCCAACCAACCCCCCAAGGCCATCTCCGATGAGGACATCCTGAAAATGCTCCGGGCTTGCCGAAACGCCCGTGAGCGCGCACTGGTGCTCTTTTTCGCCGATACTGGGGCGCGACTGAACGGTGTGGCCACCCTCACCCTGGACAACCTGGATCTGGATGCAGGCAGAGCATTGGTCTACGAGAAGGGGGAGCGCTCGCGTTTCGTCTTCTTTGGAGAAGCCACACGGAAGGCCTTGGAGGATTGGCTTCGCGAGCGACCCCAGACGGATGACCCGCGCGTCTTCGTACTCTCCAAGTGGACGATTTATCACGTACTCCGGGATATTGGGAGACGGGCTGGAGTGAAGCGATGGAATCCGCACGCGTTCCGCCATGCCTTCGCACGGCGAATTCTGGAAAACGGGGGAAACCTGGCTATGCTCAGCCAGTTGATGGGACACAGTACGATTTACGTCACCGTCCACTTTTACGGGCGTTTTGCAACGCAAGAACTGCAAGAGTTTCACAGACGTTTCAACCGCTTTCTTTTGCGGTAAAATAGAGCCACCTGGCGGCTTCGGGACTTGAAATCCCCTGTGGGCCTCGCGCCCACCGCGGGTTCGAATCCCGCTCCCTCCGCCTGTTTTTTGTTTTGCCGCCTGGAAAGTACCGCAACGCCCTGTTGGGCTTTGACCCATCGAAATTCCGTTGCCAAAGGGTACATACCCTTTGGCAGCCAACTCTTTACACCCGAGGAAACGCCATGACCCACTCCATGCAAGGCCCCGCGCGCACCCGTTTCGCCCCTTCCCCTACGGGATGGCTGCACATCGGCGGCGCTCGCGCCGCGCTGTTCTCCTTCTTGCTGGCCCGGAAGACCGGCGGGCAGTTCCTCCTGCGCATCGAAGACACCGACCGCAAGCGCTACGTGCCCGGCTCGGAAGAGGATTTGATGGAAGGCCTGCGCTGGCTCGGCATTCACTGGGACGAAGGCCCCGACGTGGGCGGGCCGTACGGCCCTTACCGCCAGAGCCAGCGGGCCCACCTGTACCGCAAATACGCGGAAGAGTTGGTGAAAAAGGGCCACGCGTACTACTGCTTCTGCACCCCCGAGCGCCTGCGCCGAATGCGGGAAAGGCAGCGCAAACTGGGCCTGCCGCCCCGCTACGACGGCCACTGCCGCCGCCTGGACCCCGAAGAGGCCCGAAAACGGGTGGAAGCCGGGGAACCCCACGTGGTGCGCTTCAAAGCCCCGCGCGAAGGTACCATCACCGGCCACGACTTCATCCGCGGCCCCATCACCGTGGCCAACAAGGACATCGACGACTACATCCTGCTCAAGTCCGACGGCCTGCCCACCTATCACCTGGCCGTGGTGGTGGACGACCACCTGATGCGCATCACCCATGTGCTGCGAGGGGCCGAATGGCTGTCCACCTTTCCCCTGCACGTGCACCTCTACCGGGCCTTCGGCTGGGAAGAGCCCGTATGGGTGCACCTCTCCACCTTCCTCAAGCCCAGCGGTAAGGGCAAAATCAGCAAACGGGATATGGAAGAAATCCGCAAAATGGGCTACGCGGGCGTGTTCATCCGGGATTTGCGGGAAGCCGGGTACCTGCCCGAGGCCATCAACAACTGGATTGCCCTCATGGGCTGGAGCTATGACGACCGCACCGAGTTTTTCACCATGCAGGACCTCATCGAGAAGTTCTCCCTGGAGCGGCTCAAGCCCTCCCCCGCGGCGGTCAATTTCGACAAACTGGACCATTTCAACGGCCTGCACCTGCGCGCCCTTTCCCCGGAAGACCTGGCCCGCCGATTGGTGCCCTTCTTCCACAAGGCCGGGTACACCCACGTGACCGCGGAAGACCTGCTACCCATCGTGCCCCTCATCCAAACCCGCATTCACACCCTGGCCGATGCCCCCCGGCTGGCCGGTTTCTTCTTCGAGGAAGACATCCAGCACACCCCCGAAGCCTTTGAGGAATTCCTGGTGCGGCACAAGAAGGTAAAACTGGACCTGGCCACCGCGTACCGGGCATTGCAAAAGGTGTACCAGCGGCTGCAAGAGGTGGACCCCTGGAACGCGGAAAATTTGGAAGCCGCATTGCGCGCCCTTTCGGAAGAATTGGGGCTGAAGCCCCGCAAACTCTTCAGCGCGGTACGGGTGGCCGTAACCGGCCGCGGGGTCAGCCCGCCCCTCTTTGAAACTCTGGCCTTGCTGGGCAAAGCGCGGACCCTGCGCTGGCTCCGCCAGGGCCTGGAGGTACTGGCCGGGATGCTGGCTTCCCAAACCGATGCTTCGGAGGCAGCCCCGGCATGACTCCCCGCATCACCGTGGCCACCTCGCCCAAGCCCTTCACCGACCCCCACATCCGGCGCATTCAGGCCAACGCGCTGCGCAACTGGAAGGCCCTGGGCCTGGAGGTGCTGGTCTTCGGCGACGAAGATGGGGCGGAAGCCATCGCCCGGGAGTTGGGCCTGGTGTACCTGCCCCGGGTGCGGCGCAACGCCCAGGGCACCCCGCTGCTCTCCGACATCCTCCACCAGGCCCGCGAGCGGGCCACCGCGCCCTGGCTCATGCTGGCCAACGCGGACATCCTCTTCACCCCCTGCCTGTTTCACGCGGTGGAGGTGCTGGAACGCGCGGGAGGCTTCAGCCTGGTCACCGGGCGGCGCTGGGACCTGGACGTGACCGAAGACCTGGATTTCTCCGAAACCACCTGGCCCCAAAACCTGGCCCGGCGGGCCCTGCGGGAAGGCCGGCTGAACCCCACGGGCATGGACTATTTCCTCTTCCCCAAAAGCCTGCCCCTGCACATGCCCGATTTCGCCATCGGCCGGGCCGGGTGGGACAACTGGATGGTCTACAACGCTCGAGCCCAGGGCTGGCGCATGGTGGACGGTACCCCGACGGTTTTCGTGGTGCACCAAAACCACCATTACCGCCACCTGCCCGGCGGCAGGCCCCATTACAAACAGCCCGAAAGCCGGGTGAACGTGCGCCTGGCCGGAGGCGACGCCCGCATGTATACCCTATGGGAAGCCACCCACATCCTGTACCCCCAGGGCCTTCGCCCCGCGCCCTGGCACCCCATGAAGCCCCTGCGCCGACTGGAACTGTGGCTCCTCAAAGACGGCTTCCCCGAGCGAGGGTGGAAACGGGTTTTGATTCGCATCGTGCGCCGCAAATGGCAGGCCGCGCTGCTGAGCCGGGATGGTTGGTGGCGCGGCTACTACAGGATGGAGCGGCCATGCGTGTAGGACAGAACCCCGCCAAACAAGCCCATCAAGCACATGCTCCCGCCCGGGTAACCGTAGTTTTTGTCACCTACATCCCGCATTTGGCAGGTTACTATCGGGAAAGTTTGCAAGTCTTTCAAGCCAGCCTGACCAGCTTGTGGGAGAGTGTTCGTTCCAATTCTTTTGAAGTGCTGGTGTTTGACAACGGGAGCGAACCTACCACTCGAGCCGTGCTTCAGCAATACCATCTTGAAGGAAAAATTCATTACCTCATGCTATCCCATGCCAATTTGGGAAAGACGGGTGCCTGGAACATGGCCTTCCTTGCCGCGCCGGGGGAAATCGTCGCCTACGCGGACAGCGACGTGTACTTCCGGCCCGGCTGGCTGGAGGCCTCCCTGCGTATCCTGGAGGCCTTCCCCCGGGTAGGCATGGTCACCGCGCGGCCCTTCCCCAACGCGGCCGAGCGCTGGACCGCCACCCGGGCCTGGGCCGAACGGGAGCCGGAGGCCGAAACCGAATGGGGCCGCTTCCTGGCGTGGGAGGACTTCCGCGCCTTCGAGCGCAGCCTGGGCCACCCGGAAGACCGCATCCGGCAGGCGTACGAAAACCTGCGGCTGTTGAAAATCCGCTACCGCGGGGTGGAAGCCATCGCCGGCGCGGGCCACTGGCAGTTCGTGGCCCCCAAGGCCGCGCTGCTGGATGTGCTCCCCCTCCCCTACGACCGCCCCATGGGCGCGGACGTCACCCGGCTGGATCTGGCCCTGAACGAAAAGGGCTACCTGCGCCTCATGACCCCCAGGCCGTATGTGGACCACATGGGCAACCGCCTGCCCGACTTTCTCCGGGGGAAGGGAGGCACCACGACCGCGCCCGCAACCCGGGGGCAAGCGGGGCTGCTGCGGCGCCTGGCCCACCTGGGGCCGGTACGCAAGGTGCTCCTGGCCCTGTACGACCGCATCTTCCGCCTGTACTACGAGTGAAACAAACCGGGTTGCTGGGCTTCCCCCTCTTCGTAAGGCTGGACGCAGATGGGGTCGTCGAAGCGGGGGTTGTTGCAACGCGGGTTCACAGGGTGCGCACGCATCCCCTCGTCGGGATAGGGTCGCAATAGGGGTTTCAGGTCCCACGGCACCACCTCGTGAGGGGCCAGCCAGACCTCGTACATATTCCGGGGCAGCACCAGGGGCATGCGCGGGTGAATCCGCCCCACCAGCGCGTTGGCGTCCACCGTCAACACCAGGCAGGCTGGGCCGGTGGTGCCGTCGGGCAGGGGTTGGTCTTCCACCCACAACCCGGCCAGGGCAAAGGGCCGGCCGTCCTTCAGGGTGAAACGCCAGGGGCGCTTACCCTGGGGCGTGTCCTTCCATTCGTAAAAGCCGTCGGCCAGTACCAGGCATCGCCGACGGAGGAAGGCCTCGCGAAAGGTGGGCTTTTGATGCGCGGTCTCCGCACGGGCGTTCACCAGCAGGCTCCGCTTCTCCGGCGCCCAGGGCTTGCGCCATCCCCAAAACACCGGGCGCATGGCGTACGCGCCGTCGTTCAGCACCGCCAGCACCGGCTGCCCGGGACTGAGGTTGTACCGGGGCCGCCACTCGGTGGGCGGCACGAATTCGGGGAAGGCCCGGGCCAGGCTTTCCCGGTCCAGCGTCAGGGAAATGCGGGTGCACATCGCGCCATCACCTCCAAACGAAGAAGCAAAACGCCTAAAGCGCTCCCGGCTCCCGGGCGGGAAGGCCGCGATAAGCCCAAAACAGAATCAGCGCGGTCAGAAGGCCCAGCAACGCCATGCCCTGGCGGGAGGCCGCGGGGTCGGGTCGCCATTCCTGCAACCAGGCCAGGAGGACGAAGAAGAGGACCCCGCCCGAGGCCAGGGCAAAGCGATGGCGCGGTCCCCAACCGCCGCGGCGTCCCCAGGCGGCCAGAAAGGCAAAGGCCCCCATGGCCAGGCCCAACAGCACCGGCACCACCACCCACGCCGGCACGCCCCACAAGGGCAGCCCCCAGGAAACGACGAAGAACAAGGTCGAAGTGCCCAGCGCCCACAGGCTCAGCCTCCAGGGGGCGGGCGCCTTCCGCGGTACCTGCTGCCCCCTGGGCTTCCGAGGAAACGAAGCGACGCGGCGGGCCCAGAAGGCCAAAAGAGCCGTGACCACCAGGACCCCCGCCACGTGGAACGCCGAAGCCCGATAAAGGGAATCGCTCCTCCATCCCAGGCCTAATCGCAGCAGGTACAACCCACCCACCAGCCACCACCCCCAAGGGCCCAGCCAGGGCCGCTCCAGGGGCCAGGCCCGGCCTCGCTGCACCAGCGTTACCGGGATGGCGATGCTGAATACGGCGTGGTACAGGGTCAGGTGGAGCGCCCACACCAGGTTCACCCCCAGCCAGCGCCCATAGCCTGCCAGTGCAGGCCATTTCAGCCAAGCGGGGTCGAAGAAACTGCGCACCAGCAAGCCTTCCTCGAGCACCCCGTAGGCCGCGCTCAGCAGCAGGAGGGTGGGATACCCACCTTTCCAGCGCACGGTGAGTTCCCGGGCCAGCACGGCTCCGCTGCCGTACAAAACCACCAGGGGAAGCACGGCCCCGGGTTGGCGCATCAATTCGGCCGGAGGATTCACACCGGGGAGCACTTCGGCCAGGAAAGGAGCCGCGAGAAAGAGGAGGGCCACAGACAGGGGAGCGTGAAAGAAGCGTTTTTCCGTCACCCTATGCCCTTCCTCCCACTCTTTTCCCGGTAGCGACATGGAGGGCCATTTTGCCCCTCTCAAGCCGCTCCCCGGCCAGTTGACCGCAACCGGCCTGGATGTCGATGCCCCGGCGCACCCGCACGGTGCAGGGGATGCCGTGGGCCTCCAGCACCGCGGCAAAGGCCTCGATGCGCTGACGGGGGCTGGGCCGGCCCTCGTACCCCGGCGTGGGGTTCAGGGGAATCACGTTCACATGGGCCACCAGCCCGTATTCCCGAATCCACCGGGCCAGGCGCTCTGCCTGCTGAGGGCTGTCGTTCACGTCCCGAATCATGGTCCATTCGAAGGTGATGCGTCGCCTGGTGGCCTGGAAGTATGCCCGGCAGGCATCGAACAGGTCGGCCAGGGGGTACCTGCGAGCCACGGGGATGAGCGCGGACCGCAGGTCGTCGTCCGCGGCATGCAAGGACACCGCCAGGTTGTACTGCTTCCCCTCCCGGGCCAGTTGGCGGATTTTGGGGGCCAGGCCCACGGTGGAAATGGTGATGCGCCGCGCGCCCAGACCGAACCCGCGCGGGTCGTTCAGCGTATCCATGGCCTGGAGGGTAGCCGCGTAATTGTGCAGCGGCTCCCCCATGCCCATGACCACGATGTTGGTCACCCGGTCGCCCTGGGCCCGCAGTTTGCGCGCGTAGTACAGCACCTGCTCCACGATTTCCCCCGGTGTGAGGTGGCGCAGCAGCCCCAACTGCCCCGTAGCGCAGAACACGCACCCCATGGCGCAACCCGCCTGAGTGGAGATGCACAAGGTACGCCGTCGCACGTAACGCATCCGCACCGTTTCCACCGCCGCGCCGTCAGGCAGGTGAAAGAGGGTCTTGTGGGTCTCGCCGTCCCGGGATTGCCGCTCTTTCACCGGCGTCAGATGGGAAAAGGTGAAATCCCGGGCCAGGGCTTCCCGCAACGCCTTGGGCAGGGTGGAAAAATCCTCGGGGCGGTGCCACAGGTGCTTGTACAGGCCCTCCCAAATCTGCCGGGCCCGATACCGGGGCTGGCCCTGGTTCTGCACCCAGGCCTCCCAGTCTTCGTAAGTCAGGTCGTACACCAGAGGCTTGCTTTCGCCGGAAACGTTCATGTTCTCCATCCTTCCCTGCGGGTGTTGGAGTTGTAGGGAGCAACGTACACGATTCTTTCGCACCACGTCGGTCCCGTCCTCTCCCAGGATACCAAAAAGCCAGGGAATAACTCCTGCCCTTTTGGACCAGGTTCGTTTCGCGCGCAAGGTGCCAGCGGCAACGTGCTGTTTCTCACCCACGAAGGCCATCGCCCCTCAGGTACAATCCAAGGTGGAAGAAATCCCCTTGCATCCTTCAAGCGCGTGAGAAGTTTCCTGACGGAGCGGCCGTATGCAAAACCAACAGATTCAAGCCCTGCTCTCCCCCACTTCCGTGGCCGTCATCGGCGCTTCCACCCGGCCGGATACGGTGGGTCGCGCCGTGTTCGCCAACATCCTCCTGGGCGAATTCCAGGGCGTGGTGTATCCCGTCAACCCCAAAGCCTACAGCATCATGGGCGTGCGGGCTTACGCCTCGGTGCTGGACATCCCCGACCCCATCGACCTGGCCGTCATCGTGGTGCCCGCGCGGGTGGTGCCCAAAGTGCTGGAGGAGTGCGGCGTCAAGGGCATTCCCGCCGCGGTCATCATTACCGCGGGCTTCAAGGAAATCGGCCCCGAAGGGGCCAGACTGGAAGCGCAAATCCGCGACATCGGCCGCCAGTACGGCATCGCGCTCATGGGACCCAACTGTTTGGGCCTGATGAACACCGACCCCGGGGTGCGGCTCAACGCCACCTTTGCCCGCTCCATGCCCCTGCCCGGCAACATCGCCTTCATTTCCCAGAGCGGCGCGGTGGGCGTGGCCGCGCTGGAGTACGTGGTGGGCGAAAACATCGGCCTGTCCAAATTCCTTTCCGTGGGCAACAAAGCCTTGCTTCACGAAAACCACCTGCTGGAGGCTCTGGCCGCAGACCCCCAAACCGACGTCATCCTGCTGTACCTGGAAGACCTGGAGGACCCCAAAGGCTTCATCGAACTGGCCCGCCGGGTAACGGAGAAGAAACCCGTCCTGGCCATCAAATCCGGCCGCACCCGGGAAGGCGCCCGGGCCGCGGCCTCTCACACCGGCGCGTTGGCCGGTTCCGACGAGGTGTACGATTCCCTCTTCCGCCAGAGCGGCGTGCTGCGGGCCGACACCCTGGAAGAACTCTTCGACTATGCCCGGGCCCTGGCCCTGCAACCCCTGCCCAAGGGCGAAAAAGTGGCCATCGTCACCAACGCCGGCGGCCCGGGCATCATGGCCACGGATGCCTGCGTGCGCTACGGCCTGCGCATGGCCCCCCTCACTCGCGAAACCCGGGAACACCTGCGGTCCCACCTGCCCCCCACGGCCAGCGTCCAGAACCCCATCGACCTCATCGGCGACGCCAAGGAAGACCGCTACGCCCTGGCCCTCCAGGCCGTGCTGGACGACCCCAACGTGGACGCGGTGATGGTCATCTGCACCCCGCAAATCATGGTGGACCTGGAAGCCGTGGCCCGTACCGTGGTGCAGGTGGTGACCCGGCATCCCGCCTCCAAACCCGTGGTGGCCTGCTTCATGGCCCTGGAGGGGCTGGAGCGGGTACTGGCCATCCTGGACGAGGCTCGCATCCCCAACTACCGCTTCCCCGAGGCCGCGGCGCGCGCCCTGGCCGAAATGGTGCGCTACACCGCGTGGGTGAACCGTCCCCGTACCCCCGTGCGCATTTTCGACGACGTGGACCGGGAAACCGCCCGGGCCATCGTGGAAAAGGCCCGGGCCGAAGGGCGCACCTTCCTGCCCGAACCCGAGGCCCATGCGGTGCTGCGGGCCTACGGTTTCCCCACCGTACCCGGACGCCTGGCCCGGACCGAAGACGAAGCCGTCCGGGCGGCCGAAGACATCGGCTACCCCGTGGTGGTCAAAATCGTCTCGCCCCACATCATCCACAAATTCGACGTGGGCGGCGTGGTCCTCAACCTGCAAGACCCCGACCAGGTACGGGAAGCCTACAACCAGGTGCTGGCCCGGGCCCTGGCCGCCATGCCCGATGCCGACATCTGGGGCGTGTACGTGCAAAAATTCCTCCCCACCTCCAAAGGCCTGGAGACCATCCTGGGCATGCACCGGGACCCCCACTTCGGCCCCCTGCTCATGTTCGGCCTGGGCGGCGTGTACGTGGAAGTGCTGAAAGACGTCACCTTCCGCATCGCGCCGGTGCGGGAACTGGGCGCGTACCGCATGTTGCGGGAAATCCGGGCCCGGGCGCTGCTGGACGGCTACCGGGGCCAGCCCCCGCGCGACATCCATGCCCTGGCCCAGTGCATCATGCGCCTTTCCCAACTGGCCACCGAAATCGAGGCCATCCAAGAGTTGGACATCAACCCCCTGTTGGTGATGGAAGTGGGCCAGGGCGCGCACGTCCTGGATGCCCGCATCCTGCTCCGCCCGGTTCAGGAGGGCTGAGCCGTTCGTGCTTCCCGCGTTTTCATGGGGGAAAGTCCGGGGCCGCGGTGGTGCCCCGGACTTTTCAGGTGACCACGCCCCTTGGGCTCCCAAAACCGCGTTCCCTTCCACGCCGCTTATGGTACATTGATACCGCCGCTCGCCAACGTGCAGGCCTCTGCGTTTTTCGGAGTGCGGCACCTCGACGCCGCTTTGGCTTTTGGAGTGCGGCGCCTGGGCGCCGCTCTGGGTTTTGGGGTGCGGCGGCTCGACGCCGCTTTAGATTTTGGAGTGCGGCACCTTGGTGCCGCTTTGGATTTTGGACACCAGTAGACAAAGCGCCTTGCTGTGATGTATAGTTTTTTCACCCCTTGAAAAAAAGGACGACTCCCATGACAGAAGTAACCTTGGAAGTGAAAGTGCCCTCTGATTTGTTGCGCTTCGGATACGATCAAACGCGCATCCAGAACAGCGTAAAAGAATGGCTTGTGTTGTCCCTGTTTACGGACAACGTGATTTCATCGGGCAAGGCGGCCAGGCTGCTTGGTATTTCGCGCGCGGAATTCCTGAAGTTGCTTCGGAAACGACGCATTGCCTATCTGGATTACTCCCCCCAAGAGATGGAAGACGAATTCGCGGCGGTGGAGAATTGGAACCCTTTTTGAAGGAGAAGGAACCCCCATGGAACGAGTCGTCACCATCGTGGGCGGGGGACTGGCCGGGAGCGAGGCTGCCTGGCAGGCCGCCCAGCGGGGCCTCCAGGTCCGCCTGTACGAGATGCGCCCCAAGAAGACCACGGGCGCGCACCGCACCGGCTACCTGGCCGAACTGGTGTGCTCCAATTCCCTGGGCACCACCCTGGTGGACCGGGCCGGCGGGCTGCTCAAGGAAGAAATCCGCCGCATGGGCTCCCTGCTCCTGGCCCTGGCCCAGGAGTGCGCAGTGCCCGCGGGCAGCGCCCTGGCCGTGGACCGGGAATGCTTCGCGCGCAAGGTCACCGAAGCCCTGGAAAGCCACCCCAACATCGAAATCATCCGCGAAGAGGTCACCGACATCCCCCAGGGTCTGACCATCATCGCCAGCGGCCCCCTCACCTCCCCGCGGCTCTCCCAGGCCCTGGCCCGCTTCACCGGCCGGGACCACCTCTACTTCTACGACGCCATCGCGCCCATCGTGGTGTACGATTCCATCAACATGGACGTGTGCTTCCGCGGCTCCCGCTACGGCCGCGGCACCCAGGAAGAGGGCGATTACATCAACTGCCCCATGAACGAGGAGCAGTACTACGCCTTCGTGGATGCCCTGGTGCACGCGGAGCGCATCGAACTCCACGATTTCGAGAAGGAACTGGAGCAGGGCGTCCGGGCCGGGAAACACCCCTTCTTCGAGGGGTGCCTGCCCATCGAGGTCATGGCCGCGCGCGGGCGGGATGCGCTGCGCTTCGGCCCCCTGCGCCCCACCGGGCTCATCGACCCCCGCACGGGCAAACAGCCCTTCGCGGTGGTGCAACTCCGCCAGGACAACCTGGCCGCCACCCTGTACAACATGGTGGGCTTCCAGACCAACCTGAAGTTCTCCGAGCAAAAGCGGGTCTTCCGCATGATTCCCGGTCTGGAAAACGCGGAATTCGCCCGTTACGGCCAGATGCACCGCAACACCTACATCTTCGCGCCAGCGGTGCTGGAGCCTTCCCTGCAAAGCAAAAAGCGGCCCGACCTGCTCTTTGCCGGGCAAATCGTGGGCGTGGAAGGCTACGTGGGCAACATCGCCACCGGCCTGCTCGCGGGCTGGAACGCGGCCCGCATCGCCCACGGCCTGCCGCCCCTGGTGCTGCCCCGGGAGACCATGCTGGGCGCGCTGACCTATTACATCACCCATGCCTCCGAGGCCGACTTCCAGCCCATGAAGGCCAACTTCGGCCTGCTTCCGCCCCTGGAGCAGCCCATCCGGGATAAACGCGCCCGCCATCAGGCCTACGCCCAGCGGGCCTTGCAGGTTCTGGAGACCTTCCTGGCCCGGGTGGCCGAGGAGGAGGCCCGCTTCAAAAATGCGACCCTTTCCTGAAGAGGGGGAAGAGGTTGCCTGGCTTTGCGGCCCACGCGTTTTTCAAAATCCACCAAAAGCGGCAAAAGTCGTCGCCTTTTCTCACAGAGGCACAGAGAACACAGAGGAAATGTCGGTCTTCTCCAGCGGATACTCCGTGTTCTCCGTGGCTCTGTGTGAGTCTTTGTTCGAACATGCAAAACTTCTGGCTTTGCGGCCAAAAATTTGCTTGATTTTTCCCCGTTCCGGCGTATAATAAGGACGCTCCCTATAAGGGGCAAGGAGTGCCCGAGGGCATGGGTATGACTTGTCCCTTTTATCATTTTCCAGGCGTTTGTCCGTTTTCCAGAGCCTGACGTTCAAAGTCGAACCCACACTTCTTTGAAATCGGTCATGAATCCGAGGAAAATCCTTGGTTCAGCGCAACAGGAGCATCTTGGTATGCGTAAACGCTGCGTGTTTTGCTTTTTGAAACTGCAAATGCGAGGGACCCATGCGCGGCATTATGACTGAGGTGGCCCTGGTGAAAGGAGCGCGCGGCCTCCGGCCCATGCGCGCCAATAGCCCCTGGGGCAGGCCCGAGCGGGCACGGCTCCGAATCTTCCCCCCACGGGGAAGGACGGCGCTTTTCCCGCTCGGGTTTGCCGTTTAAGCCTTGCATTCCAAATCTTCTCGTTCCAAAGGAGGTGCCAATGAAGGCCTTGCAAATCACCAACACCATGGTGCCGTTTCACACCGTGTCTCCCAGCAACGGCGCGTCCCGCTTCCCTCGCGAGATGGCGCCGGTGGGGTTGCACATTATCGTCGAACTGTACGGAGTGGATCCTGCGTTGATTTCCTACGTGGAAGACGTGGAACCCATCGTGGAAGGCATCGTGAAAGAAGCCGAACTGTCCAAGATTCAATCCTACTATCACCAATTCCATCCCCACGGCGTCACCGGCATCGTGCTCCTGGCCGAGAGCCACGTTTCTCTGCACACCTGGCCGGAGCACGGCCTGGTCAATCTGGACATTTTCACCTGCGGCGACCCGGCCAAGGCCGTCAAGGCCTTCGAACTCTTCCTGGAGCGTTTCCGCCCGGCTTCGTACCGCCACATCCAACTGGAACGGGGGTAGCGCCATGGACCGCATCGACAGGCAATGGCTTCAGGCTTTGAGCGCAGGGCCGCTTTCCGTGTACCGCCTGCTGGACATGCAGGACGCCTCGCTGCCCGAATTCTTCCACCAATTGCAGGTGTGGCAGCGGCGGGGATGGGTGGTGCTGGAAGACGGCCGGGTGCGCTTGACGGAGCAGGGGGAAGCGGTGGCCCGGGGCTTGGGGGCCTTTTTGGAAGACGTGCGCTGCCCCCAGTGCCAGGGCACCGGCTACCGCTGGGGCGAGCGGTTGCAGCAGGCTTTCGAAAAGTACCTGGAAATCACCCGCTCCCGGCCTTCGGCCGCGGCCCAGTACGACCAGGGCTTCATCGACCCTGAGGGCGTGATGCGGCGGGTGGCCTTCTTGTACGAGCGGGGCGACCTGCTGGACGCGCGGCTTTTCGTGGTGGGCGACGACGACCTGCTCAGCCTGGCTGCGGCCCTCACCGGTCTGCCCAAGGAAGTGGTGGTCATCGACATCGACGAGCGCCTCATCCGCTTCATCAACGACTGGGCCGAGCGGGAGAACCTTCCCGTGCAGGCCCGGGTGGTGGATGTGCAACACGCCCTGCCGGAGGATTTGCAAGGCCGCTTCGACGTGTTCGTCACCGACCCGGTGGAAACCCTGCCGGGCATCGAACTGTTCCTATCCCGGGGCGTGAGCGCGCTCAAGGGTGTGGGCTGCGCCGGCTACTTCGGCCTGACCACCCTGGAAGCCTCTCGTCAAAAATGGTACCGCATCCAGGAAATGCTTCTGGACATGGGTTTCGTCATTACCGACATCCGGCGGCAGTTCAACGTGTATCCGCAACTGGAAGGCAACTTCTTCAGTTACCAGGAGCAACTGCCCATCGTGCGCCGACTGGGCGTACCCATCGACCACGACTGGTACAAGTCCTCCTTCTACCGCATTGAAGCCGTGCGTCCTCCCCGGCCCCGGGTGAGGGGCACCCGCATCATCGACGAAGCCGTGTACCGGGACGAGGAAAGTTGGGCCACGCCGTATTGAGCCGACCTTCCCCATAGCCGCCAGCCTCCTCTCCGGCTTCCTGAAAAACGGGCGGTTCATGCCGCCCGTTTCGTTTTTTGGGAAGACTGGCTGCTCATGAATCTACCGTTCTTCGGCCAGCTCCACCGTCCACAACGCGCCCGACGTGGTGGCCTGGAGGGTCGGTCGGTAGAAGGCCCAGGCTCGCGCGGGTGCGGTCTGGTAGGTGCCAGGGTGGCGCAAATCCAGCAAATAGGTCAGTTCGTATGTCCCCTGGGGCACGCGGGTTGCGGCCCATACCACCCGATGGGGGTACACTTCTGGCGCGGCAAAGACCCACCAGCCCCACCCCTCCTGCCAGGACCAGGCGCGCGGCTGTGTCCCTTCCGCGGCTTCGATGAGTGCCCGTTCGTGTTTCAACGCGGGGTTGAGGGCCACCCCGCCCGCGGGGAGACGGTCTTCCACCACTACGTACGCCAGGGGCTGGTACACGTGCAAACGCAAGCGCACCCGCACCACCTGTCCAGCCGCGGCGTGCAAATCCGGCAGCGGCGCACAGGGCGGTTCTTCACAAGTCACCGGCTCGTAGATACGCTCCAGGAGCAGGCCCCGTTGAAGGGGAGTGGCCTGGGAGGCGGGTAGGGACCAGCGGATCTGGGCCTGGTACAGCAGAGGCCCGATCCCCAGGTTGTAAATACCCAGGCGATGCAGGCCCGGGGTCAGTTCCCGGTCGAAGGTCCGAGTCAGGTCTTTGGGGGCGCGGAGCGCCTCTTCCTGCCACAGGTCGCCATCCCACAGCAGGCGGAAGGGACGTTGGCCCGCCACCGCTTCCCGGCTTTGGGCATACGTCGTGAGCGCGGCCAGGCTCCAGGCCGTGGCAAAGGTGGAACCCCAGGTGCCGTCGGGCAGGCGTTCGCTCAGCAGGTACTGCACTGCGCGAGGCAGCAGAGGCGTTTCCGGCCGGTAACGGGCCAGGACATACGTCACCGTGGCAGTGGCAGCCACGTCCGCACCCCAAAAGCCTCCGATACGGCCGGCGGGCCAGGCCACCCCGGCGTCGGCCTCGTGCCGGGCCGCGTCTTCCAGGGCGTTCCAGGCTTCCCCGGCCCGGTCGGTCAGGCCCTCCCGTTGCAACAAGGCAGCCCGGAAGGCCAAGCCTGCAGGTTCCAAGGCCTCAGGGGGAAGCCACCGCTCCCAGGCCTCGGGCAGGGGCACCTGGGTTTCGGCCATGACGAAGAACAGGAACGAGAGGAAGTTGGGCGAAAAACGGCGCTCCAGGGGTTCCGGCTCCATTTGAGCCAGGATGCTACGAGCCGCGGTAAGCGCAGGGTCGTCTTCGGGAATCACCCCGGCCCGATGGGCCTGCCACCCTGCCCAGAGTACGTACGCGGTCACCATGGGATCGGGTTCCTTTGCCGTGGACCACCAGGCCCAACCTCCGGAGAGTTGCCGTTCCCGCAGAATGGCCCAGGTTTCCTGGATGCGCCTCTGCAAAGCCTGGGCTTCTTTGGTTTCGTCCCGGCCCAGGTGTTGCAAGGCCATGAGCCAGGATGCCTGCACCCAGAGGCGAGAGGCCAACTGTTCACTGCAAAAGTAGGGGAAGGCCTGCAGGGCTTTCACGGGCGTTTCCAGGGAGGCCAGGGGCGACAGGGCCAAGCCCACCTGCAGCCGGGCCTGATGGGCCTCTTGGGGAACCATCAGGGGAATTTCCACCCCGGCCGCGCTTTGCGGATCCAGCACCCCCTGGTCGCCCAGGGTCTCTTCGGCCCAATAGCGGTACACGGGGAAGGGTGCGCCTTTGGGTTGCACCCGGTCCGCGTACGGCCCGGCCTGCACCGCGAAATTCAGGTTTACCCGTTCGGCTTCGGGAGGCACGCCGGCCCACCAGGTCACCCGTACCTGGTCGTGGGCCGGCAGGGTTACCTCCTGGGTCGCGAGGCCTTCCAGTTGCAAGCCCTGGGCCTGGAGGGTCACCCGCGCGGGCAGGGGGGCGTCGGTGTTGTTATGCACCACCGCAGCCAGTTGGACCCGGTCGCCGGCCATGAAGAAGGCGGGCGTGACGGGTTCCAGCAACACGGGCAGGGTGCTGCGCACCTGGCCGCGCGCTTCGCCTACCCGGGTTTCCAAATCCAACCCCCGTACCCAGACGTTCCACAAGGTGAGATTGTCGGGCAGGGGGAAGGTCACCGTGGCCCGGCCTTGCGCGTCGGTGCGCACCTCGGGCAGCCAGAAAGCCGTGTCGCGGAAATCCCGACGCGACGGCGCGGCAGGGAGATGCTCCAGGACCACGTCTCCGCCACCACCGCCCAGGCCAGTACGTACCAGGTCCCGATCCCACGGGGGTGGTTGTTGGTTGAGGGTGAAATCGTACACCGAGGCCAGCCCGGTGCGGACGCCCAGCCCAAGGGGTTTGTAGAAGACCTCCAGCACCGGAGGCACCCGCTCCTGGGCGATGTCCAACAGGGCCTGGTCCACCACCGCGATGGAAAAGACCCCCTGCACCGGCTGGCCTTCCGCATCCGTCACCCGCAGGTGGAGGGTGACCTCCTCGCCGGGCCGGGCGGTTTCGGGTTCGGCCTGCACTTCCACTTGCAGGAGCCTGGTTTCCGGTGGCACCCGGTACTCGGCCAGGCCGTAGCGGGCCTGCACGTGGCCCTGGGTTTTCCCGCCCACGAGCACCACAGCCACGAACATGTTGGGGATGTGGTCCTCGGTGACGGTGAAGGTCACCCGGTCGCCTCCCGGCGGCACCAGCACCAGGCGGCTTTCGTGCACGGTGTGGCGCTCCAAGGTTACCCAGGCGTAGGCCGGGTGAGGCCAGGGGTTGGGAACGAACACTTCCACGATTTCGCCGATGCGGTAGGTGTTTTGGTCCAGGGTGATTTCCAGCCGGTGATGCCGTCCTGGATACCACCAGTCCCCCGAATCCACCACCCACAGGGCGCCGCGCGTCCGTACCTGGCCGCTTTCCAGCAAAAGGGCGTACAGCCCACCCGTGGGTGGGGTCCAGAGCACCCGAGCCTGGCCCCGTTCGTCCAGGGTGACCGTGCCCTGGTCCACAAGAATGTAGGTGGTCTGGTACTTCTCCTCTTCCGTGGAGGAGGGAAGCCATTCCAGTTCCACCCGGTAAAGGGCATAGCGGACGGTTTCATGGGGCGCGGAGTTGCCATCGGGCCGCACCGCCCGGAGCAGCAATTGGGTTTCTTCTCCTTCTCGAGGCCAGGCGGGTTCGGCGCGCCACCCCAGGTAGAAGGGTTGAGGAGCGTAGACCAGCACGTCCTGCTCGGACGTGGGCACGCCGTCCGGTCCCCGGGTGCGGGCCAGGATGCGAATCTCCAGCGGGTCGTACGGGGAAGCGGGCAGGGCAAAGGTCAGGGTTCCGCGCCCCTGAGAATCGGTTTTCACCCGCCCTTGAGACCAGGAACGCCAGACCTCCCCCGACCAAGGCCCCGGCCAGAAGTCGAAGGGTGCCGAGGGCGCGTTCGATTCCCACCACCAGTCGTCGCCCACGTGATACCCAGGCAGGTGGAACGGCTTGGGACGGTAGTAGACCTCCCAATCCACCGTCAACCCTCCGGCCGCACCGCCGCTGTAAAAGCGGGTGCGGATTTCCCCCTGCACCTCTTCGCCCATTCGGGCGGCCTGTACCTGCACCTGCACCGTGGGCTTGCGATAGTGGGCTACCTCCAGGGGCAGGGAGGCGGTTTCTGCGTAAGTATCGCCCCAGGCGCATTCCAGGGTGTAGGAGCCGGGCGCGGCATCTTGGGGAAGGTGGAGGGCACCGTGGCCCACGCCTTCTTGGCTGACGTGGACAGTGGTCTGCGCCACGGTCTCTTCCTCGAAATCGGACGTCCAATGCACCAACCGACACGTTGCTTGAAGCGGCTCGACGAGCAGTCGGTAACGTCCGTCCATGTTGCGGCGCAGGGTAAGGCGGAAATGTACGGTGTCGCCGGGCTTGTAAAGGGGACGGTCGGTGTACAGGTCGGCCACCCAGAAGGGGCTTTCCTTTCGGGCTTCTTCCAGGTCGAAGTCCCAGGGGGCGATGGTGTCGTGCCACCAGGGACTGCCCAAGCCAAAAGGCGCGCGGCCTCCCGGCCGGCCCAGGCTTACTAGCTCTACACCGAACTTCTCGCCTTCCTCCCACGGCCACCGGGCCATGCCCTGCTCGTCGGTGCGGCCTTCCCAGAGCAGGCGGCCTTCATGGTCGTAGGCCTGTACCGGGGCGTCCGGTACGGGTTCCCCGGTCTCCATGTCCACGGCCCACACCCACAGCCCCCGGGCCGTTCGCTTCACCGTCAAATGCACGTTCACCACGGCCATCATGTACCAGGAGGTCTCCAGGGGCTCGGCTCCCGGGGGTGGTGCGGCTTCGCGCACGTGCACCAGGTAAAACCCCGTGGGCAACGGGCCCTGGTCGGCCAAAGGCAGGACGAAGGCCTGGGGTTTCAAGCCCGCGTGGAGGGTTGCCTTTCGGGTGCTGAAAGGCGCGCCCATCTTCCAGGGAGTCTCCGAGTACGGGTTCCAGGCAAACCACGCCTGTACGTCCGGTGCTCGGGGTGTGAACAATTCCAGCACCACGTCTTCCACCTGGGTGGCGTACACGGGCAACCCTTTCCCGGTCTCCGCCTGGGCCATGAGGAAACGATGGTCATCGTTGGCGAACAGGCCTAAGGAAAGGGACCGGGGTGGCTTTGGGGTCTTCACCTTCCACGTCCAGGTGCTTTCGGTTTCCGTGCCCCAAGGGGTGCGCAATTCCGGTTTCAAGGCAAAGGTGTACACCGTATCCGGTTCATATTTGAGCAACTGAATTTGCAGTATCCCCTCGTCGGGGTGGGCGTTGATGTTCAGGAGCACACCTTCTGGCGCTTCCAGGAAGCGTTCCCATTCCTGGTCGGGGGCCAGCGGGCCGTCGAAATGGAGGCTGAACCCTTCCCAATAGGGATGCACCGGCGTTTCTACCGTGCTCCCCTCCACCGGGTGGATTTCTTCCCCCTGAACGGCTACCAGGTGGAGAACCGGGCGGATGGTGTGGAATTTCAACACCTTTTTGTAGGAGGTTTGGGGAATCTGGAATCTCAACACGTAATCCTGGTCGAAGGCCAGTGGCTCCTCGGGGGCAAAGGTGTAAGAACCGCCGTCGTCTTCGGTCATCTCCCCCACCAGGGGAAGACAGGTGTTCGTTGCGTCCTGCGGGGCCAGGCACAAATGGGGTGTTACCGATTCCAAAGGCAGGGGGAGGCTGAGTTCCAGGCGGATGGAGGGCCGGATATGGACCCATTCCGGGCCGTCCCATTTCCAGACCTTGGGGAAGGTGGGAGAGACATCCAGGGATTCCACCTGTACCGGCTGGGTTTGGAAGGAAAAGGTGCGGTCCTGTTGGGCCAGAGGCGCGCCCGAAGCCGCGCGCAAGTCCTCTCGGAGGCGAAGGGTGTAGCGGGTGCTGGGTGCCAGATGCGGCTCGGGGCGGAAGACGTAGGTAGAAGGGTTGGTCCAGCGGCCCCGGCCTTCTACCGTCGGTTCCAGGGTGAAGGGCGGCGGGGTTTCGTGCAGGGTTTCCTCCAGGCCGACTACGGGCTGATTGAAAACCAGCACGATGTCGGTGCGTGGGTCCACATCCCGTGGGCGGGTGGGTTGGTGATGGGTCACCTTCAACGGAGGTAGGGTGTGGTATTCGACCCGGTAGGCCCGTTCCAGGGTGGCTCCCCAGGCATCCCGGGCCTGCTCGCCCACCTGCACCCGGAGGGTGGCCTCGGGTTCCAGCCCCGAAATCCGAAGTACGGCTTCGTTGGGGGCGGGCCATTCGATGCGAACCGGCAAGGGGTTCCCGTGTTCATCGACGACCTGCACGGCCCGGTCCACCGATGCAGGATCCATGGCCCGGTCGAAGACGAGGCGAAGCCGGGCCTGGGGCATGGGCAGCAGACTTCCGGGCAGAGGGTTCCACAGCAGCAGGCGGGGGGATGCGGTCGAGGGCGGAGGTGAAGGTAGGGAGAAGTTGGACGGCGTCGCAGGCGTTGGGTCCACCGAAGGGACGGCCATTCGAGGGGAGGTGGGTTGGGCGGGGGTGAGGTATGTCGTAGCCGTGGTGCACCCTTTCCCGAAGACGGCCAAAAGCACCAAAACCAACCCCCATCCCCATGAAACCACCGAGAACCGTTGGGGCATGGGTCCCTCCCATGGCGGTGCAGGACGAACCCGGCTTGTACCATCAGTATACCACCAGCGAATTTAGGGCCGGGTATTTTGCATGTTCTAACAACAAATACTCACACAGAGCCACGGAGAACACGGAGTATCCGCTGGAGAAGGCCGGCATTTTCTTTGTGTCTCCGCGAGGAAATGCGATGGCTCTTGCCGCTTTGGTGGATTTTGAAAAACGCGTGATTTAGGGCGTCTTTTCTTGCCATCCATGGAAGATTGTGATACAAACGAATGCAACTCCCGCCGGGTTCGACGTCATGCTGCCTGGCGTGCACCCCTCCAAAGCACGTCCCGCCCGGTGTACCCGGGGCCCCAACCCGGACCCGTGCGCACGGAGTTTTTCCGCGGTCTTCACACTTTTCAATAACGCGATGTTTGTGCACAAAAGCGTGCACGTCCTTCAGCGATTTTTCCCCCATGAGCACAAAAAGTTCCGCCCCTTTGCACACTTTGGTTTTCGGTCAGGAGGCCTCCCGTGAAGCGCCTGACGGATGTGTTGTTTGATGCCTTGCTTCCCCTCCTGGCCGCGAGCCTGGCCTTGTTGGTGGGCGCGGTCTTCCTGATGGTAATGCGGGTCAACCCTCTGACGGCCTACGCCGCATTGGTGGAAGGTGCGTTTGGCACGCCCAACGCGGTGGCCGAAACCCTGGTCAAGGCCACGCCCTTGCTGCTGGTGGGACTGGGCATTTGCATTGCCTTCCAGGCTAACGTCATCAACATCGGCGGCGAGGGCCAGATGATCGTGGGCGCGATTTTGGGCACCCTGGTGGGCCTTACCTTCACCGACTGGCCCGGCTGGGTGGTGATTCCCCTGGCCATGCTGACGGGTTTCGTGGGTGGCGCGTTGTGGGGCGGCATTCCCGGCGTGCTCAAGGCCTACTTCAACGTCAACGAAATCCTGAGCACCGTGATGATGAACGCCATCGCGGTGCAAATCATGAACTACCTGCTGCGGGGCCCCATGATCGACCCGGTCCAGAAGGCCATGGCTTCGGAAATCCCCCAGACCGCGGCCCTGGAAATGGCCTTCCGTCTGCCCCGGTGGGTGCCCACCCGGTTGCATTTGGGGACGTTGCTGGCCGTGGTACTGGCCGTGGTGGTGCACGTTTTCCTGTGGCACACCGTTTGGGGTTACCGCATCCGGGCCGTGGGCAAGAACCCCGACGCGTCCCGGTACGCCGGCATTCCCGTGAAGCGGTACACCGTACTGGCCCTGCTCCTCAGCGGCGCCTTTGCCGGGCTGGCCGGGGTGGTTCAGGTGTACGGGGTGAACTACCGCATGATTACCGACGGCTCCGCCTCGGGCTTCACGGGTAACGCGGGTTTCAACGGCATCGTGGCCGCGCTCTTCGGCGGGCTGCACCCCCTGGGCACCGTGCCCGCGTCGGTGCTCTTTGGCGCGCTGCTGGTGGGGGCCAACAAGATGCAGCGCGCGGTGCAGGTGCCTTCCGCGCTGGTCATCGCGCTGAACGGGCTGGTGGTGGTCTTCGTGGTGAGCAGCGAGTACTGGCGTCGCCGTCGGCAGCGCCGGCGCATGGCCCTGCAGCGGGAAGCCGAAGCGCCGCGCCCGGTGCAGGAGACCGCGGCCGCTTCTTCCGCTTCCGGGGGGCAGGACTGATGGAAGGTCTACTGGAGAAAGTCCTTTCCCTGAGCGTGCTCCTGGGCATGTTGACCTCGGGCATTCGCCTGGCCACGCCGTACCTCTACGCGGCCATCGGCGAGACCTTTGGCCAGCGGAGCGGCGTGCTCAACCTGGGCGTGGAAGGTCAGATGCTCATGGGAGCGTTTGCGGCCTTCTACGTCACCTGGCGCACGGGGAACCTGCTCCTGGGGCTGCTGGCCGCGGTGGTGGTGGGCGCGCTCATGGGCCTGGCCATGGCCGTGGTCACCGTGAACCTGCACGCGGAGCAGGGCATCAGCGGCATCGGTTTCTACCTCTTCGGTCTGGGGATGAGCGATTTGCTCTTCCAGAAACTCCTGGGCACGGTGCGCACCGTGGAGCCTTTCCCCGACCTGCCCATTCCCCTGCTCAGCGACATCCCCCTCCTGGGGCCGGTGTTCTTCCGCCACAACGTGCTGGTCTACGCTGCGTACCTGCTGGTGCCTCTGGCCTGGTTCGTGCTCAACAAGACCACCCTGGGCCTGAACATCCGCTCCGTGGGGGAAAACCCCGAAGCCGCGGATTCCCTGGGCATTTCCGTGGCCCGGGTGCGGTACTTCACCATCATCCTGGGGGGCGTGCTCTCGGGCATTGCCGGCGCGGCCCTGTCCGTGGGCCTGCTGGGCGTGTTTCAACAAAACATGACCAGCGGCCTGGGCTTCATCGCGGTGGCCCTGGTGTACTTCGGCGCGTGGCGGCCTTTGGGCGTGCTGGCCGGCGCGCTGATTTTCAGCCTGGTGAACGCCATGCAACTGTGGGTCCAGGTGCTGGGGGTGCCCATCCCCTCGGAACTGGCGGTGATGATGCCTTACATCCTCACCATCGTGGTGCTGGTGCTCACCGTCTCGCGGGCGCGGCCGCCCTCGGCCCTGACCAAACCCTTCGAGCGGGAGGCCTGACGCGAGCGGTCTCCACCGGAAGAAGTCGCGGTTTTGCCCATCCTTTCTTCTCGAAGGAGGAACGACATGTTCAGAAATCCCCTTTTCCGCCTGCTGTTGGTCTTTGGGCTGGCCCTGGGCCTGTTGGCCGCGTGCAAAGGCCAACAACCGGCCACGCCCGCGGCCGAAGAGGCCAAGAAGCCCTTCCGTGTAGCGGTGGTCATGCCCAGCGCCATCAACGACCTGGCCTTCAGCCAGAGCATGTACGACGCGCTGGTGGCCATCCAGAAGGAGCGAGGCGAGGAGAACTTCCAGTTCGTCTATTCCGACGGCATGTACGTGGTGGACGACGCGGCCGCGGCCATCCGGGACTACGCCACCCAGGGCTACGACCTGGTCATCGCCCACGGCTCCCAGTACGGCTCCTCGTTGCAGGAAATCGCGCCCGACTTCCCCAACACCAGTTTTGCCTGGGGCACCACCGTGGAGACCTTCGGCCTGCCCAACGTCTTCGCGTATGAAGCCGCCTCGGAACAGGGCGGGTACGTGAACGGCGTGATGGCCGCCATGCTGACCAAGAGCGGCGTCATCGGCGTGGTGGGACCCATCGAGACCGGCGACGCCAAGCGGTACGTGGACGGCTTCGTGGCCGGGGTGAAGGCCACCAAACCCGACGCCACGGTCAACGTCAACTGGATTGGCTCCTTCTCCGACGTCTCCCTGGCCGCGGAGGCGGCCAAGACCCACATCGCGGCCGGCGCGGACGTGATGACCGGCACCGCGCAAATGGTGGTGGGCGCCATCGGCGTGGCCAAGGAGCACGGCGTGCTCTGGTTCGGCACCCAGGCGGACCAGACCTCCCTGGCGCCGGAAATCGTGGTGGCCAACCAGGTGTACCACTGGGAAGTGGTGCTCAACCAGATGATCGACCTCATCCAGCAGGGCACTTTGGGCGGCCGGTCCTTCGCCATCGACCTGGCCAACGGCGGCATCGTCATGGTCTACAACCCCCAATTCGACCTGCCCGACGACGTGAAAGCCGCGGCCGAAAAGACCATCGAAGGCATCAAGAAGGGCGAAATCACCATCCCCCTGAAGTGACCGTTTTGGCTCCGGCCCGTTCTTTCCTCTTTGGGGAAAGGGCGGGCCGCCCTTTTCGCGAGGTTCGTCCATGAACTCAGTGCCATCCGCCCCCCTGGCGACCGCGTCTACCCGACCCCGCATTCAACATGTGGAAATGCGGGGCATCGTGAAGCGCTTCCCCGGCGTACTGGCCAACGACCATGTGGACTTCGACGTGCAGGCGGGGGAAATCCACGCGCTGCTGGGCGAGAACGGCGCGGGCAAGACCACGTTGATGAAAATCCTCTACGGCATGTACCAGCCCGACGAAGGGGAAATCCGCATCAACGGTCGGCCCGTGCGCATCGCTTCCCCCCGGGATGCCATTGCCCTGGGCATCGGCATGGTGCACCAGCACTTCATGCTGGTGGAAACCCTGACCGTGGCCGAAAACGTGGCCCTGGGCCTGCCCTCTTCCCGGGGCCTGCTCACCGACCTGGACGTGGTGGCCCGGCGTTTGCGGGAATTGGGGGAACGCTACGGACTGGTGGTGGACCCCCACGCCTACATCTGGCAACTTTCCGTGGGCCAGCAGCAGCGGGTGGAGATCCTCAAGGCCCTGTACCGGGGCGCGGACGTGCTCATCCTGGACGAACCCACCGCGGTGCTCACGCCCCAGGAGGTGGAGGAACTCTTCGCGGTCATGCGCCAGATGGCCCGGGAGGGCCACGGGCTGGTCTTCATCTCCCACAAATTGCACGAGGTGCTGGCCATCAGCGACCGCATCACCGTGCTCCGGGATGGCCGCAAAATCGGCACCCGACCGGCCAGGGAAACCACCAAGGAGGAACTGGCCCGCTGGATGGTGGGCCGGGAAGTGCGCTTCCACCTGGAGAAGGAACCCGCCAGACCCGGTCCCGTGCTGCTGGAACTGGAAGACGTGCACGCGGAAAGCGACCGAGGAACGCCCGCGCTCCAGGGCGTTTCGTTGCAGGTGCGGGCAGGTGAAATCCTGGGCCTGGCCGGGGTTTCGGGCAATGGCCAGCGGGAGTTGGCCCAGGTGGTGGCAGGGCTGCGGCCCGTGACCCGGGGCCGGGTGCGCCTGCTGGACCAGGACGTGACCGAGGCCTCCCCCGCGGCGCGCATGGACCTGGGCCTGGCCTACATTCCCGAGGAGCGCATGAAGGATGGCCTCATCCAGGAATTCACCGTGGCCGAAAACTTGATTTTGCGGGACCATCACAAGCCGCCCTTTTCCCGTAAAGGGTTTTTGCACTGGCCCACGGTGTACGCGCACAGCCGCCGTTTGATTCAGGCCTTTCGCATCAAAACGCCTTCGGTGAAGACTCCGGCCCGGTACCTTTCCGGCGGCAATTTGCAAAAAATCGTGCTGGCCCGGGAACTGGCCCGGGAACCGAAGGTGATTTTGGCCGCGCAGCCCACCCGGGGCCTGGACATCGGCGCCACCGAGTACGTGCGGGAGCGGCTGCTGGAACAGCGCACCCGGGGCGCGGCCGTGCTCCTGATTTCCGAGGATCTGGACGAGATTCTGGTCCTCTCGGATCGCATCGCGGTGATTTACGAGGGCCGCATCATGGCCGTGATGCCCCGGGAAGAGGCCACGGTGGAGCGGCTGGGCCTGCTCATGGCCGGCGTCGAGGAGAAGGAGAAGGGCTGATGCGTCGTTTGTGGAACCTCTATCTGCGTCCCCGCACCGTGCCGGAGGCCCTTCGGGCCATCCACGAAGCGCCCCAACCCGCCGCGTTCATCGCCGGGGGCACGGACCTGCTCCTGGACATCGAAACCGGACGGCACCCCCGGCCCCACACCCTGGTGGACGTGACGGACGTAGACGAACTGCAAGCCCTGGAGGTGCGGGGCGACCGGCTTTTCGTGGGCGCGGCCGTGCCCGTGGCCCGGGTCGCGGCTTCGCCTTTGGTGCGCACCCACGCCCAGGCCCTGGCCGAGGCCTGTGCGCTCATCGCGGGGCCGCAAGTACGCAACCTGGCCACCCTGGGCGGCAACGTGGCCCACGCCCTGCCCGCGGCCGACGGCACCATCGCGCTGGTGGCCCTGGATGCCCAGGCCGAAGTGGCCTCCCCCCGAGGACGGCGCCGGGTCCCCCTGGAGACGCTGTTCCTGGGGCCGGGCCGTTCGGCCCTGGGGCACGACGAACTGCTGGTGGGTTTTTACCTGCCCCTGGCCCGACCGGGCCAGGCCTCGGCCTTTCGCCGGGTGATGCGGCCCCAGGGGGTGGCCCTGCCCATCCTCAACGCGGCCGTGTGGCTCCGGCGGGAAGGCGACCGCGTCGCGGACGTGGGCATCGCCATGGGTCCCTCCGGCCCGGTGCCCCGCCGGTTGCGCGCCACCGAGGCCGCGCTCCGGGGCCATGCCTTGACCCCGGAACGGGTGGCCGCGGCCAAGGAAGCCCTCCTCCGAGAGGCCCGCTTCCGCACCAGCAAATTCCGGGCTTCCGAAACCTACCGTCGCCTCCTGGCCGGGGTGCTCCTGGAAGAGGCCCTGCAAACGGCCTGGGCACGGGCGGGCACCGCGTAAGGTCGTCTTGCGGGTCCTCATCCAAAGACCGGCACCGTTGGCCATACCCCGAAAGCCGGGTTGGGCACCGTTTTGGTGTACACGGCGATATGTGGAGATAAGTGATGTTGCATTTGGATGTGCGAGAAGCCCAAATTAGGTTTTTCGAGATATTGCGTCGGGTTCTCGATGAAAAAGAGGTGGTGATTCTGGAGCGGGCGGGCAAGCCCATGGCCGCGTTGGTCTCCATTGATTTGTACGAGCGCTGGCGGACCGAACGGGAACAACGTTTTCAGGTTGTAGAACGCTTGCGGGAAAAGGCTCGGAAAGTGCCCGAGGATGACACTTTCGCGGATGTGGAAGAAGCCCTCACCGCGATAAGGACTTCACACATTCTCAGAGATTCCTGACTGGCTAAACAAAAACAACAACGGCGCGTTTTTGGGAGTGCAGCACCTCGGCGCCGCTTTGGAATCGGATGAATGGGCGAATGAGCGGATGAGCGGATTTGCGAATGGGTGGTAGGGGCGCATGGCCGTGCGCCCTTGCTTTTGGAGTGCGGCACCTCGGTGCCGCTTTGGAATACCAAAGCGGTGCCCAAGCACCGCACTCCAAAAAGCGGGAATTTGAAATAAGTTTCGTTTCGCTTCCCTGAAGGAGGCCGAACATGACCTCTTCCCCCGAGTTTCGCGAAATCACCCTCACGGTCAACGGTCGGGAGCATCGGGTGCGCATTGCCCCCGGCGAAACCCTGGCGTACCTGCTGCGGGAGCGCCTGGGCCTGACGGGCACCAAAATCGGGTGCGAGGAGGCCGAGTGCGGCGCCTGCACCGTGGAGGTGGACGGCGAACCCGTGGTTTCCTGCATCTTCCCCGCGGAAAAGGCCCACGGTCGGCACGTGCTTACCATCGAGGGCCTGGCCCGGGACGAGAACGGCCACCTGGTGCTGCATCCCTTGCAGCAGGCCTTCGTGGAACACGGCGCGGTGCAGTGCGGTTTTTGCATCCCCGGCCAAATCATGACCGCCCACGCGCTGCTCCGCCACAACCCCGAGCCTTCCCGGGAAGACATCCGCCACGCCCTCAAGGATACCCTGTGCCGTTGCGGTGGGTATCCTTCCATCGAAAGCGCGATTCAGGCCGCGGCCCGGGCCCTGCGGGAAGGCACGCCGGTGCCCCGCCCCGAAATTCCCCCCTCCATCCGGGCCGGGCGGGTGGTGGGGCGTCCCCGGCCCCGGCCCGACGCGGTGGACAAGGTCACCGGCCGGGCCATCTTCACCGACGACCTGAAATTCCCCGGCATGTTGTACGCCCGGGTGCTCCGGGCCGAAGTTCCCCACGGCATACTGCGGGGGCTGGACGTTTCCCAGGCCCGGCAGATGCCCGGCGTGCACGCGGTGCTCACCGCGGAGGACCTGCCCGCGGCCCGCACCCACGGCCTCATCGTGTCCGACTGGCCCATCCTGGTGGGGGTGGGGGAGCGCATCCGTTACGTGGGGGATGCCTTGGCCATCGTGGCCGCGGACACGCCCGACCGGGCCGAAGAGGCCCTCGCGGCCATCCGGGTGGACATCGAAGAACTGCCGCCCCTGACCGACCCGGTGCAGGCCCTGCAACCCGATGCACCCCGGCTCCACGAGGGCGGCAATCTCCTCAAGCACATCAAAGTGCGCAAGGGGGACGTGGAAGCGGGCTTTGCCCAGGCCGACGTGGTGCTGGAGCACACTTTCCACACGCCCATTTACGAACACGCCTTTCTGGAGCCGGAATGCAGCATCGCGGTGCCCCAGCCCGACGGCAGCATGTATGTCTACGTGGGGTCTCAGATTCCCTACGCGGACCGTCGGCAGGTGGCGGCCGCGCTGGGCCTGCCGGAGGAGAAGGTGCGCATCGTGGGCCAGCACATGGGCGGCGGCTTCGGCGGCAAGGAGGACATCGCGGGGCAGATTCACGCCGCGTTGCTGGCCCAGGCCACGGGTCGGCCAGTGAAATTGCTCTTCTCCCGCCGGGAAAGCATGATGGTGCATCCCAAGCGCCACGCCACCCAGATTCGGGTGCGCATCGGTGCCAAGAAAGATGGCCGCCTGGTGGCGGTGCAGACGGAACTTTACGGCGACACGGGCGCGTATGCCTCCCTGGGTGAAAAGGTGATGACCCGGGCCACCACCCACTCCGCCGGGCCGTATGAAGTCCCCCACGTGAAGGCCGATTGCTACGCGGTGTACACCAACAACCCCCCGGCCGGCGCGTTCCGGGGCTTTGGCGTCACCCAGTCCGCGTTTGCCATCGAGAGCATGATGGACATGCTGGCTCACGCCCTGGGTATGGACCCGGTGGAAATCCGGCGCAAGAACGCGCTGCGGGAGGGCTCGGTCACCAGCACCGGCCAGGTGCTGCGGGAGGGCGTGGGCCTGCTGGAGTGCATCGAGAAGGTGGAAGCCGAGATGCGCCGGTTGAGCGACGGCCAGGACCCCTTCCGACCCCGCCGGGTGCCGGGCAAGCCGCACCTGGTGCGGGCCTGGGGCTTTGCCGTGGCCTTCAAGAACACCGGGTTGGGCGGCGGCGCGCCGGACCAATCCACCGTGGAGGTGGAACTCCTGCCCGAAGGTGTGCTGGAAGTACGCACCTCCGCGGCGGAACTGGGCCAGGGCTTGGTGGCGGTGCTGCAGTTGATTGCCGCGGAGGAAACCGGCCTGGGCCCGGACCGGGTACGGGTGCTGGTCATGGATACGGGCCGCACCCCCGACGGCGGCCCCACCACGGCCTCGCGGCAGACCGCGGTCACGGGCAACGCGGCGCGGCTGGCCGCGCAAGGCCTGCTCAAGGCCGTCCAGGCCTGGGCCTCGGAGTATTACGACTGCCCGCCCGAAGCCGTGGCCTTCCGGGGCGACGCGCTGGTCGCCGGCGATCGCACCGTGGCCCTGCCGCACCTGGTGCAGGCCATGCGGGACGCGGGCCTGGAACCCCGCACCCGTTTCACCTACCACGCGCCGGAAACCCGTCCCCTGGGCCAGCCCGGCGACATGCACTTTGCCTTTTCCTTCGCGGCCCAGGCCGCGGAGGTGGAAGTGAACACCCGGACGGGCGAGGTGCGGGTGTTGCGGGTGATTTCCGCCAACGATGTGGGCATGGCCGTCAACCCCCTGGGCCTGAAGGGGCAAATCGAGGGGGGCGTGGCCATGGGCATCGGCACCGCGCTTACCGAGCGTTTCATCGTGGAAAACGGCCGGGTCGTCACCGACCGGCTGGCCCGCTATCGCATCCCCTCCATCGTGCACATGCCCGAGGAGGTGCATCCCATCGTGGTGGAGCACCCCGCGCGCGGCGGACCTTACGGCGCCAAGGGGGTGGGTGAAATCGTGAGCATCCCCACCGCGCCGGCCATCACCAACGCCATTTACCACGCGGTGGGCGTGCGGGTGGACCGCCTGCCCGTGGACCAGGAAGTCCTGCTGCTGGCCTTGACGACGCGATAAACGAAAACCCCGGTGGGCTGCCCCACCGGGGTTGAACGAACGATGTATGGCCTGGATTGGCTTACGATGCGTCCAGGTGGGCGGCTGGTTTCTTGGCTTGGCGAATCACCCAAACCAGAATGCCCACCAGAATCAGAATCACGATGATGACGGGCAGGCTGAGGGTGTACTTGACCACGATGGGCGCGATGATGACGGCCACCAGGTTGACCACTTTAATCATGGGGTTGAGGGCCGGACCCGCAGTGTCCTTGAAGGGGTCGCCCACGGTGTCGCCCACTACCGAGGCCTTGTGCCGGTCGGAACCCTTGCCCAGGCCCTTTTCGGGGTCCTTGGGCTCGTCCTCGATGAGTTTCTTGGCGTTGTCCCAGGCGCCGCCCGCGTTGTTCATGAACACGGCCAGGAGTTGACCGCTCACGATGATACCGGCCAGGAAGCCGCCCAGGGCTTCCACCTGCAACCACAAGCCCACGATGATGGGGGTGACCACGCCCAGCAGGGCCAGGGGAAGCAGTTCCTTCTGCGCGGTGGCGGTGGAAATGTCCACGGCCTTCTGGTAATCGGGCTTCACCTTGCCTTCCAGCACGCCCATGCGGAACTGGCGACGCACCTCTTCCACGATGGCCGAGGCGCCCCGGCGCACGGCCTGGATGGCGAAGGAGGAGAAGAGGAAGGGCACCGCGCCGCCCAGGAGCAGGCCCACGAAGACTTGAGGAATATCGACCCGAATGCCCGTTTTGGTCAGCCATTGGGTTTCGGGAATGCCCAGGGCTTGTTGCGCCCGGGTCACATCCACCAGGTAGGAAGCGAACAGGGCCACCGCGGCGATGACCGCGGTGCCGATGGCCAGGCCCTTGGTGATGGCCTTGGTGGTGTTGCCCGTGGCGTCCAGATGGTCCAGGATGGCCTGGGCCTTTTCGGTCTCTTCATCTTCCTGGCCGGACCAGGCCATTTCCGCGATGCCACCAGCGTTGTCCGCGATGGGGCCGAAGGAGTCCATGGCCACGATGTTGCCTGTGAGGGTGAGCAGCCCGATGCCGGTCATGGCCACGCCGTAGAGCACGAAGACCACCTGGGTGACGGGGTCGGCGGTGGCCCCGGCGAAGATGCCCACCGAGACCATGATGGTTGCGGCCATGGCCACCGCGGCCCATACAGAGGATTCCATGCCCACCACCAGCCCTTGCAAAATGAGGGTGGCAGAACCGGTGCTCGCGGCGTTGCGGATTTCCTGCACCGGGCTGTACTGGGTGCTGGTGAAGTAATTGGTGAGCCGGTCCAGCACCACGGCCAGTACCAGCCCGGTCACCACGGCCAGAGGCGTGCGCCACCAGCCGCCCACCAGTTGGCCGTTCTGCATCACGTGCAGGTAGTAGTAGCCAAAAGCAAAGGTGAGCACCAGGGAGATGAAGGCGGAAATCATGTACCCGCGGAAGATGCCCCGCATGGCGTCGCCGGGGTGTTTGGGGTCTTCGTCCACCAGGTAGGTGCCCACGATGGAGGCCAGCACACCGATGGCCCGCACCACCAGAGGGAAGACCACCCAGGCAATTTGGCCCGTGGCGTGCCACAGAGCCAGGCCCAGGATGAGCGCGGAGACCAGGGTCACCTCGTAAGACTCGAAGATGTCCGCGGCCATGCCCGCACAGTCGCCCACGTTGTCACCCACCAGGTCGGCGATGACCGCGGGGTTGCGGGGGTCGTCCTCGGGGATGCCGGCTTCCACTTTGCCTACCAGGTCCGCGCCCACGTCCGCGGCCTTGGTGTAGATGCCGCCGCCCACCCGCATGAACAGGGCCAGCAGGGTGCCGCCGAAGCCGAAGCCCAGCAGCACGTCGGGCGCGGCAATCTGGTAGTACATGAAGATGATGGTGCCGCCCAGCAGGCCCAGCGCGTTGGTCAGCATGCCGGTGATGGTGCCCGCGCGGAAGGCAATCTGAAGCGCCTCCCGGAAGGAGCGGCGGGACGCGGAGGTCACCCGCACGTTCGCGGCCACGGCCACCCGCATGCCCAACTGGCCCACGGCCAGGGACGACAGTGCACCCAGCACGAAGGCGATGGCCCGGCCCAGGCCCACCAGGAAGCGGATTTCGTTCTCCGATTTCCCGGCGAAGAACTCTCGGGCCTCGGGCGTAGGCGGTACGATGTACACGGAAAGGAACAGCACCACGGTGAGCACCACGATGAGGGGCATGATGGCCTTGAGTTGCCGCCACAGGTAGGCTTCGGCACCGGCCCGAATGGCCTGCCACACCTCCTGCATTTCGGGCGTGCCCGTGTCCTTGCCCCGGACATAAGCCCACAGGTACCAGGCATACAGCAGGCCCAGCAGGGCCACAATCAGCACACCCCACAACATACTCCACTCGAACGCACTTAATTGAGCCATCGTTGAGGACCTCCTTCGTTCGCCTCGGATTTGGGAATACCTTTTGTTTCATTTTCTTCGTCAAACAGGCCGTCTATTTATACCGCGGAGCCATAGGGCTTTCAAGCCGCGTTCGTCACTTTTTCCAGGATTTCCGCGGCCATCCAGTACTTTCGGAAAGGCGGCATCAAATAAATGCCCTGCGCCCACTCCTTCAATGCCTCGACGAGTTCCACGGCCAGACGCAAGCCCTCCTCCCAGGCTTTGTCGCCGGCCTGCTCCAGCCGACGCATGACCTCCTCCGGGATGTGAATGCCGGGCACCTCGTGGTGCAGGAAACGCGCGTGGCGCAGGCTGTACGGCGGCAGCACCCCCACCAGGATGGGAATAGGTATGGGGCCGTACCGCTCCTCGTACATTTGCAAAAAGCGCCGGGCCTCCTCGGGCTGGTACACAGGTTGGGTGAGGGCAAAATCCGCGCCGGCCCGGATTTTCCGCCGCAGCACCTTCATCTCCCGCTCCGGGTCCGGCGCCATCAGGTTCAGGGCGCACCCGATGAAAAAGCGGGTGGGCTCGTCCAGGGGGTTGCCCGCGTAATCCTTTCCCCGGTTGAAACTTTGTTTGATGAGTTTAATCAAGCCCGAGGGCACCACGTCGTAGGCGTCCATGGCTTCGGGGTAGTCGCCGATGGAGGTGGGGTCGCCCATGACCACGAAGATGTTGCGGATGCCCAGGGCGTGGGCGGCCAGCAGGTCGCCCTGCACCCGGAGCAGGTTGCGCCCCCGGGTGGGAAAGTGCAGGGTGGTCTCGATGCCCACGTCTTCCTGAATGCGATGGCACACGGCCCAGGGACTCATGCGCATGCGGGCCATGGGGCTGTCCGCGATGTTGACCACGTCCGCGCCGGCCTCTTTCAACAAGGCGGCGTGCAAAAGGGTCTTGTGCAGGGAAACGCCCCGCGGGGGAGACATTTCCACCGCGAAGACGAAAGTTCCTCGGGCCAGTTTCCGGGCCAGTTGGCTGGGATAGACCTCTTCTTCACGCGGCGCTTCCGTTTCTTCGGGAAAGCGGCGGGGGTGGGAAAGCACCTGAACTCCATTGCTCACCGGAGAAACGCGCATTTCCCTCAGGGCCTGAGCCACGGCCCGGATGTGCTCCGGGGTGGTGCCGCAACAACCGCCAACGAAGCGTGCGCCCTCTTCCACGAACTGGCGGGCGAAATCCGCAAAGTAGTCGGGGGTGGCGGGGTAGAAAATGCGGCCACCGGGCAGGCGTTCGGGCCAGCCTGCGTTGGGCTTTATCCAGTACAGGGCTTCGGGCACGGCTTTGCGCATGGCCCGCAGGATGCGCAGCAACTGGGAAGGGCCGCTGGAGCAATTGGCGCCCAGTACGTCCACGCCCCAATCCCGCAGTTGGCGGGCCACCTGGTCCGGCTTTTCCCCCAGCAGGGTGCGGTCGTCCCGGGTGTAAGTCAGGGAAACCACCACCGGGAGGTGCGGTGCCACCTCGCGCGCGGCCAGGAAAGCCTCGTGGGCCTCGTCCAGGCTGACCATGGTCTCGATGACCAGCAAATCCACCCCCGCGTCGGCCAGGGCCTGGATTTGTTCCCGAAAGGCGCTCCGGGCCTCCTCTTTGGAAACCCGCCCGAAGGGAGCCAGGCGCACGCCCAGGGGACCGACGTCGCCGGCCACCAAAACCTCCTGCTCTTTGAACGCGGCCATGACCACGCGGCGGGCCAGTTCCACCCCGGCCCGGTTGATTTCGGCCACCCGGTCTTCCAGGCCGTGCTCGGCCAGGCGGAAGCGGTTGGCGCCGAAGGTGTTGGTGAGCAGGATGTCCGCGCCCGCCTCCAGGTAGGCTCGGTGCACGTCGGCGACCAGGGCGGGTCGGGTCAGGTTCAGGGCGTCGAAGCATTCGTCGAAGGAAATGCCCCGGGCGTGGAGCATGGTACCCATGGCCCCGTCCAGTACGATGGGCCGGGCCCGGTGCTCCAGCCATTGGATGAAGGCTTCACGAGAATCGAGGGTCATGCGGATGCCTCGGCGTTCCAGGGGAAGGTGTCCCACGCTTCCCGAAAGGCTTCCACGGTGGGGGCATCGTACACCACGATGCGCACCTGTCGAAGAGGGGTTGTTGGCGCATCCCGCAGGTAATCCCTCACGGCCCGAAAGATGACGTGCGCCGCGCGGTCTTTGGGAAAACCGAAAATGCCGGTGGAAATCGCGGGCAGGGCGATGGACGTGCATCCCAGTTCCTCGGCCCGGCGCAGGGAACCCTGCACCGCGACGGCCAGTTTCGCGTCTTCGTCGCCCTCGCCCCACACCGGCCCCACCGCGTGGATGACGTATCGGGCCGGGAGCGCGCCCGCGGTGGTGTAGGCCGGTTCCTCGTGGCGCACCGGGCCGTGGGTCCGCACCCACCGATGGCTTTCCTCCTGGATGACGGAGCCACCCTTCTTGACGATGATTCGGGCCAGCCCGCCGCCGTGTTCCAGGTATTTGTTGGCCGCGTTCACGATGGCATCCACCTGCTCCTCGGTGATGTCGCCCTGCACCAACTGCACCTGGGCCGACCCTACGGTCACCTCGCGCAGCACTCGGTTGGTCATGGCTCGCCTCCTTTTCCTTCGCATATCCGCTCATTCGCCCATTCGCATATTCGCTCATTCGCCCATTCACATATCCGCACCCCAAAGCACCCCAGTTGGGGACTGCGGTGGCTCGACACCACTGGGGACGCAGCACCGCCGGGGACGCAGCACCGCCGGGGACGCAGCACCGCTGCGCCCCTACCCGCCCGCAAATCCGCCTTACCGCTTTCCCAAAGCGGCGTCGAGCCGCCGCACTCCAAAAATTTGCCTTCCCGCTTTATCGCCTTACCGTTTTATCGCTTTACCGCCCTACCGCTTTACCGCTTTCCCAAGGCGGCGTTGAGCCGCCGCACTCCAAAAGCCGCCCATCCGCATATTCGCTCATTCGCCCATCCGCCCATTTCCTTCAATACACCACCATGCTGGGGTCCACTTCTTTGGCCCAGGCCTGCAGGCCGCCGCGTAGGTTTTTCACCCGGCGAAAGCCCGCGGTTTGGAGCAAATACAAGGCCCGGGCCGAACGGGAACCGCGATGGCAGATGAGCACGATTTCCTCGCTGCTGTCCAGTTCGTGCATGCGTTCGGGTAATTGGGAAAGGGGGATGTTTTCCGCACCGGGGAAACGCACGATTTCCAACTCGTGGGGTTCCCGTACGTCGATGAGGCGAATGCGCTCGCCCCGGGCCAGCCGTTCCGCCAGTTCCCTGGGGGTGATGTCCCATTCCTCCCCTGCGCTGCCCTCCAGGTGGTCGTGGGCGGGCATCCCGCAGAAGGCTTCGTAGTCGATGAGTTCCGTGATTTCGGGGTTTTCCCCGCACACCTTGCACTTGGGGTTCTTGGGCACCCGAATGAGGTCGAAATTCATGTCCAGCGCGTCGTAGAGGAGCAGACGGCCCACCAGGGTTTCACCAATCCCCAGGATGAGTTTGATGGCCTCGGTGGCCTGGATGGCGCCGATGACCCCGGGCAACACGCCGAACACGCCGCCTTCCGCACAGGTGGGCACCAGGTGGGGCGGGGGCGGCTCTGGGAAAAGGCAGCGGTAACAGGGGCCTTCCTTGGCGTAGAACACACTGGCCTGGCCGTCGAAGCGAAAGATGGCGCCGTACACCAACGGCTTGCCCAGGAACACGCACGCGTCGTTGAGCAGGTAACGGGTGGGAAAGTTGTCCGTAGCGTCGATGATGACGTCGTACTTGGGCAGGATATCCATGGCGTTTTCCGAGGTCAACACCGTGTTGTAGGTTTCGACCGTAATGTAGGGGTTGATGTCCAGCAACCGTTGTTTGGCCGATTCCACCTTGAGCATACCCACGGTGCTGGTACCGTGGACGATTTGGCGTTGTAAGTTGGTCTCGTCCACCACGTCGTAATCCACCAGGCCGATGCGCCCCACACCGGCCGCGGCTAGGTAGAGGGCCGCGGGGGAACCCAGCCCCCCGGTACCCACGATGAGCACCGACGCGGCCTTGAGTTTCTGCTGCCCTTTCAGGCCCACCTCGGGCATGAGCAGGTGGCGGGAGTAACGGTGGATTTCCTCTTCGGAAAGTGGGGGCAGGTTTTCGTCGGGGATGAGGCCCCGGGAGGGGGTTGCTTCCTCTTTCGCCTTGGTAGAATCCGAGGCCTGGTCGCCGCCGGACATGGCCGGTACCAGGGAGAGCACCGCGCCGTCTTCCAGGGGCGTTTCCAGGTTTTGCAAGAAGCGTACGTCTTCGTTGTTCAGGTACACGTTGACGAAGGGCTTGAGTTGGCCCTGCTCGTCGAACAGGCGTTGGGCCAGTTGCGGATGCCGTTCTCGCAGCGCGGCCAGGGCTTCACCCACGGTGCGGGCGTCTACCTGCACGGCTTTTTCGCCGTTGGTCAGACGACGCAACGGGCCGGGAATGCGAATGGTGACGGGCATAGCCTTGCCTCCTTGGCGGATTTTCGAGAAACCGAATCCGGGATGGCGATTCGCCGAGCGGTTGGGGCCTTTTGCCGAAATCGCGTCCAGGCATCGCGCGCCAAAAGCCTCCTCTACGATAACGCGGGTACGGGCGCGGTCAAGCGAGGCAGCACTCGGTTTTCGAAGTCTTCCCAGGTGGGTGCGATGGCCACGGGTTCTTCCAGGCCGTCGGCCACCACTTCCAGGGTCTTGTATCCGTTGCCGGTGATGTACGCCACCACGGTTTCGTCGGGGTCGAAGGCCCCTTCTCGGGCCAGTTTGCGCAGGATCGCGATGGTGGTGCCGCCCGCGGTTTCGGTGAAGATGCCCTCGGTTTCGGCCAGCAGCCGCATGGTTTCCACGATTTCCCGGTCGGTGACGGCCTCGAAGCCGCCGCGGCTCTCCCGGGCCACTTGCAGGGCGAACATCCCATCCGCGGGGTTGCCGATGGCGATGGATTTGGCAATGGTCCGGGGTTTGACGGGCTGGACCTCCTCCCGGCCCGCCTTCCACGCCTGGGCAATGGGCGCGCAACCCGCAGCCTGGGCACCGTACATGCGGGGCAGGGGGCCTTCGATGAGGCCGGTCCGGCGGAATTCCTGAAAGCCCTTCCAAAGTTTGGTGTACAGGGAGCCGGAAGCCACGGGCGCGACCACCGCATCCGGCGCGCGCCACCCCAGTTGTTCCACGGTTTCAAAGGCTAAGGTCTTGGAGCCTTCGGCGTAGTAGGGCCGCAGGTTGATGTTGACGAAGCCCCAGCCCAGGTCGTCCGCGATTTCCGTGCACAACCGGTTCACCTGGTCGTAGTTGCCGTCCACGGCCACCACCAGAGGGCCGAACACACCGCTACCCACCCGTTTTTGGGGTTCCAGGTCCGCAGGGATGAACACCACCGCGCGCAGGCCCAGGTGGGCGGCCTGCGCGGCCACCGCGTTGGCCAGGTTGCCCGTCGAGGCGCAGGAGACCGTATCCATGCCGAATTCCTGGGCCTTGGTCAGGGCCACGGAAACCACCCGGTCCTTGAACGACAGAGTGGGATGGTTGACGGAATCGTCCTTGAGGTACAGGTGGCGCAGGCCCAACATCCGGCCCAGGTTTTCGGCTTTTTTGAGGGGGGTCCATCCAGTGTGTGGGCCGGCCAGGGGCCTTTCCACCGGGAGGAAATCGACATAGCGCCACAGGCTCGGGGGGCCTGCGAGAATGCGTTGGCGCAGGGTCATGGGGTCGTCCTGGGGTGTGACGAAGGCCTCCAGCGGGCCAAAACAGGTTTCGCACATGTACCGAGGTTCCGGGGGATACGTCTGGCCGCAGATTTTGCAGCGGAGAACCACGTTCTTCACGGCGCACCTCCTTCGATCTTGGCCGGGGTCTCCGGCCGGGTTAACGAAAAAGACCTCTCTGGAAGAGAGGTCTGACGCGTGGCCATCCCTCATCTCCCAGACGCCTTGCCGGGGCAAGGGTCTGCCGGAGTTGGCACCTTACCCCAGTGCCTGCCGGGCAGGGCAGGTCACCGCAAGCAGGTTGCCGAGGCTTCTCAGGGCCGGTTCCCTCCGCCTCTCTCGATGAGGGGGTCCCCAAAGGGACCCAATGAAGGATGAGAAGGTTATTTCGTTGTATCCCCGGAACCCTCCGAGGTTGGGCGGCAATATAGCACGGGTGGCCCGGGTTGTCAAGGAAAAGTTTGGAAAGACGCCCCTGCTCAAAGCGTTTGCATCGCTTCCGAGGGGTGTTCCAGGCTCTGCCAGGCGCCGGTGCGCAGGTCCATCAGGCCGGTGGCATGGGCTTCCAGGCGCAGGGTTTCCCCCCAGGGGAGGCGCACTTCGGTTTCCGAGGGGCGACGCACCACTCGCGCACCCCACATGTCCACGGTGAGGGGGAAGGGAAAGGCGGAAGGTCCTTCCAGGGCCATGCGTAAGCCGGGCAGGAAACGTATGCCCCCCAGGCGCAATACCAGCCCCAAGGGTGGCAGGCTGGTCATGGTTTCGGGTGGGGCCAGGCCCAGGCCCATTTCTCCGTGGTAAAGTTCGAAGAACAAACCTTCCCGGTCCAGCAGGCTGCCCTGGAATTCCAGCAGGCTCAACAGACGACGCACCGCCAGGTCGGTCTTCCCGGCCTGGATGAGGCCTTCCAGCAGCAGGCCGTTCCACCACAGGGGTACGGCTTTGCCCTGGTCGGATGCCCGGCTTCCGGGTTCCACGGACCATCCGCCGGGCCGTCCGAAGCCGCCTTCGTCACCCAGGTGGCGGCGAATCAAGGCGTCGGCCTGGGTCGGCGTGAGCAACCCGGCCCAGAGGGGCGTGAGCAGGCTCAAGTCGCGGCGGGTCAAATCCGCCACCCGGAGCACCACCCGGTCTTGCCGGGCAAGGCCTTCCACCACCACCCGTTCCACCCGGGCAAAGACGGCCTCGGTGGTGGCCACCCCGCGGCCCTCGGCCCAGTGAAAGCGGTCCGGCCCCAGAAGAGCCTGGGCCGTGCGGCCTTGCGGGTTTCGCCCGTGGATGTAGAGGGAGAACTGGGAAGGACGGCCGCGGTGAGGGAACAGGTGGACCACCAGCCGCGCCGGAGGCGTCAGGTCCGCGGGTGCTTCCAGGGGGAAGGATCCCGCTCCCCGGCCCTGCCAGACCCTCCGCGGCCCGTGGGTGTGGTGTGTGTCTCGGTCGCGGTAGGGCGCCAGCGCGCGATGGGACGACCACACGTGCTTCCAGGATTCGTGCAGGGTCTGGGCCCAGTTTTCCAGGGTTCGGGCCTCTTCTTCCCGTTCCAGGTGACGGGCCAGGCTGGCCACCTGGCGGCAGGCCCGGTACAGAAAGGCCAGCAAAGCCGGGCTTTCCACGCTGTGAATGTCCAGCCCCGTGCTCTTGCGGCTCCACCAGGTGAATTCGGGCAGGTAGGGCAGTCCCACCTGGACGGGGTTTTCCCACTCCGGCCAGAGGTCCCGGTCCCGGTCGTGTTGGGGTGCAAACCAGGCCTGGAGGAGTTCCCAAAGGTGAGGGAAGACCCGCTGCAAAAAGGCCGCATCCTGCCAGGTGGCATACACGCGTGCGGCCAGGTCGATGGCCAGGGGATGGGCCAGGTACTGGGCCTGGCCGCCCCAAAGCGCGGGCCGATCGTCGGGTTCCTGTTTTTGGTTGCGCACGGCCAGCAAGGCTTCTACCAGGCCGGGTACCCAGGGCTGCACTGCGGGGATGCCGTACTGGGTTAGCCAGTACCAGAGTTCGGGAAAAGTGGGCAGGTTGTCGGGGTTCGCTCGGGTGGCGGGCGGGTCTTCGGGCAGGCGGCGCAGGACCGGATAGTCCCGATCGGCCAAAGGTGTTCGGACGAGGAAACGGGACGCACTCTGCCGTCCCCGACCCAGGGCCCAATCCACCCGGGCACGGCCGGTGAAGACGTAAGGTGTGTGGGCATCCAGCAGGTCGCGTTGGGCTTTCAGGGCCTCCCAGGAGCGGGCCGCCCAGCGTCGTGCCCGGGTGAGGCCGGCTTCCACGTCCTCGTCCAGGGTCCAGACCCAGGCGAAGGCGCGGGCTTCCCCCGGAGCCAGCCGGTAGCGCAGCAAGAGCATGGGGTAAGGCCCCACCTCCCCCTGGGGACCGCCGGTCATGTACAGCAGGGCGTAGCCCAGGGGGGTTCGGCCCAGCAGAAAGGCGGCCACCCGTCCCTCCTGGGGTTCGAAGGTGGTGCCTTCCTGCAAAGGGCGCAACAGACCGGCCCAACCCCATAACAGGGGCTGGGGGGCCGAACCGGTGTACGTCCAGTGCACCCGGCTCAAAAGGGTGCGGCCATCCACCACTGCAGTTTCCCAGTGGAACTCCAGCCAGGGGAAGGGCTGGGCGTAAACGTGGGCATAATCGGGCAGGCAGGCCCAGAGTTCGGGCGGACGGGCGTATTCGCCGGTGTCCACTACCCAGGGGGCCTTTTCCCCCGCGGCGAACACGGGAAAGAGAACCAGGGAACGGACATGCAGTCCTAAGCGGGTTTCCAACGCCGGTACCCGGGGCAATGCACTTCGTTGGTGCAGGGTCCAGACCACGTCCGTTTCGGACGCCGGCCCCGCGGCGGGGATACGGGCATCCGCGGCCAGGAAGACACGGGATTGGGAAAGGGGACGACGCCAGATGTGCATGGGAAATCGCGGGCGGTGAAAAGGTGTGAAGAGGTCAGGTCGTTGCCTCGCGAAGGACGGAATTTCGTTCTGCGAAGCGGACGTTGGTGCGACTGCTCATGCGCCCGCAGGGGAAGCGCCGGCGTAACGGGTCTGGACCCGGTACACGGGGCGCCCCTGGCGTTCCAGGCGCTTGACGGCCACCACTTCCAGACCGTGGGCATCGCCGCTGGTGGTGATGTGGGTCTGCAGCCAGCGACCCAGAGGCTGGGCGGCCATGAGCGCGACCAGCACTGCAAGGAGCAACCAGGGGAAGCGTTCCCAGCGGGCCCGCCAGGAGCGTTCGGTACCGCTGAGGGCGGCCATGGCAGCCATGCCGCTCAAGGCGCTCATCGTCAGGTAATTGGTGCCGCAGCCGGGGTGCACAGCCAGGTAGGTTTCGCCCCGGCGCAGGCGCTCCAGGGCTTCCTGCACGGCTTCTTCCACGGCTTCCTGCGGCACGTCGCCCCAAAGCCAGAAGCCCGTGGTATCCGAGTGTCCGGCCAAGAAGCGACCGGGATAGCGCTGGGCCAGCAGGTGAATGGTGGCATGTTCCAGGCCGTGATTGCGCCGGATTTGAGCCAGGGGCGGCGTTTCCAAAAATCGTTGAAGCCAGGCAGGGGGACGCATGGACTTTTCTCCTCCACCTTCAGGGTGTTCCAGCCGTTTTCAAGGCAACCACAGATAGTACAGGCCCGGGGTCAGTTGCAGTTGTAGGTTCCAGGGAAGCCGGGGCTGTTGGCTTTGGAACAACAAGGCCCACGAGGAATATCCGGGGTAGTAACGCACCACTTTGGGCTCTCGGGTCAGCCCGGCCAGGGCCGCGGCTCGTTCCACGGCTTCTTCTTCGAAGCCCAGGCGGTCCACCAGGCCCAGTTCCAGCGCCTGTTCCCCCGAATAGATGCGTCCGTCGGCCAGGGTCTTCACCTCTTGCAGGGGCAGGTTGCGTCCCTGGGCCACCACTTCCACGAAGTTGAGGTACATGGCGTCCACGATGTCCTGGATGTGCTGTCGTTCCTCGGGGGTCATTTCCCGGAAGATGCTCCCCATGTCCTTGTGAGGGCCGGATTTGACCACCACCACGCCGATGCCCACCTTGTCCAGCAATCTCTCCGCGTGGGGGAAGACGGCGATGACACCGATGGAACCGGTAAGGGTGCTGGGATGGGCCACGATTTCTTCGGCCCCCATGGCGATGTAATACCCGCCCGACGCGGCCACGTCTTGGAAGTAGGCCACCACGGGTTTGTCCATGCCCTTCAAAGCGTGGTAAATCCGCTCGCTGGGGGCCACGCCACCGCCGGGGCTGTTGATGGCCAGCACCACGGCCCGGACGCGAGAGGAGGTGTTCAACGTATGCAACAAATCCACCACTCGATCCGCCGCAATGACGGGGCGGGTGGTGCTTCCCCGCGCGGATACAATAGGGCCTTCCAGCACGACCACGGCCACTTCGGGGCCGAAGGCCGGTCCCCGTACGGGTTCCCGGTAGACGCGAGGGGCACCTCCTCCCAAAGGCACGGCGCTGCCCGTCAGCGCAGCCCAGGAGGCCATGCACGTGAACAGGGGCAGGCTCAAAAGGCACAATCCACCCAGGAAAAAAAGCAGCCAAACCCACCAGCGTTTGCGGCCTTTGCCCTGCTTTTCCCTGGGAGGCAGTGCGGATGCGACGAATTCCCCGGATGTTTCCGTCATGATGGACCGTCTCCTTACCCTCGGTCACTCGAGGGTTTCGGAAGGCTTGGGCACCTTTTGAAGGTCGGGCACTGTTTGTGTTCCCAAGGATGCGGGTCGAATCGGGTATAAGAAACGATGCACGCCCATGCTCATCCGATGGCGTTTACGAAAAACACAAGATGGGCATGCCCTTGCCCATCTTGTGTTTCCTGCTATTGCTGTTGCGGTTCCTTCTGTTGTTGCATTTGCTCTGCGACTCGAAGGAACTCTTCGACCAGGCTGCGCAGGATGGGTTCCGGCAGGGCACCCACTTGCTGGTGAACCACCTGGCCGTTGACCACGAAAAGCATGGTGGGAATGCCCCGAACGCCAAAGTGGGCGGCCCACTTGGGATTCTCGTCGGTGTTCACCTTGGCCACGATGAGGCGCCCGGCGTACTCCTTGGCAATTTTCTTGAGGATGGGATCCACGAAGCGGCAGGGCGCGCACCAGGGTGCCCAGAAATCCACGATGACGGGGAGTTTGGATTTGAGCACGGTCTTCTCGAACGCGGCATCGGTCACGTGAATAGGCTCTTGAATCATGGTCATGCACTCCTGCGGTATGGAAGTTGATGAGCACCAGAAGTATACCGCAGCACGGGCCGAATGAGCCACGTAAGTCCTTTTTGCGCCTTCAATTTTTGCGTTATACTTTACGTAACCTGCAAGTAGGGAAGGTTCGGTATGGATTGGCGCGCATTGTTGGCGCTGCTGTGGATGGTTGCTTTTGCCGGCGTGCTCATGCTGGCCCGTTTTGGCCTCACGGAAGAGGGGCTGTACGAACGGTTGCGTCCCATCCCCCTGTTCACCGCGCTGTACCGGGGCCTGGCGCTGGCCATGGAGGCGGGTTGGTCCCTGCACTATGCGTTGGGTCAGGGTTCCCTTTGGGGCGAAGAAGGCGGCATGGGCCTGGCCGGCTTGAGCACTTTGAAGGCTGTGGGCCGGTTTGCCTTGCGAGGTGACCGCCCCCCGGAGGCCACCACCGGCGATGGCTTGCTGTACTTCCTGGGGAGGAGCACCCTGCGGCGTTTGTGCCGGGAAAACCACGTGTCTGGAGACTGTTCCGAACGCATGCATTTGATGGGCCTGATGCCCTGGGGTTACGTGGTGGGCGTGCTCAGCACTCCCCTGGCCGAGCGCACGGAAGTGAGCGTGGCCGTCGGTCATTTTGGGCCGGAAATCGGCCTGTTGACGGAGACCGCACCGGTGGTACTGACCGCATCGGAAGACCTGAGCGCCCAGGCGTTGATGTATGCGGCCGCGGACGAAACCCTGGTGGGTGAAGATGTGTTTGCGGCACCGGCATACGCCCGGGCCGGCGCCTCGCACCTGGCTTCCCTGCTTGCCCAGGATGTTTTCCGATGGCTTCTGGTGCTGGCGTTGCTCCTGGGCGGGCCCCTCTACCTGATTTTCGGAGGTGGCGGATGAAACGCCTTTCGCCCAGCACGGGGGTGGCCGTAGGCGTGGGCGCGGTCATGGTGCTGGCCCTGCTGTTCTCCGGGCCGCTCTTCGAAGGTTTGCGCTGGTTGTTTTTGGATTGGGCCGTGTTGGTCTCGGGCGTGGCCGTGTTCGCGGCTTTCCTCTATTTCCTGCAAAGTCAGTGGAAACTCATTTTGGAGCGGCGCAGCGGCTGGCCCTACCGAGCCATCATGGTGGTGGCCGCGGTAACGGCTTTTGCCTTTACCCTGCTTCGGCCCCAGTCCCCCTGGTTGTTGGAGTACGTCCTGATACCCGGAGGAGCGGCTTTCCTGGCTTTGCTGGCCATTGTGGTGACCTATCGCGGCCTTTGGATGGCTTTTCGTCGGGAGCGCGCCTGGGCCTGGGTTTTCGCGGGCGCGGTGACGCTTCTCCTGATTCTGGACATCGTACGAGGCAGCATCGGGCCGGTGTTTCTGGCCGAAGCCGTGTGGTATTGGGCCGAACACGTGGTGACCCGGGCCGGCGTTCGGGGGCTGCTTTTGGCCATGGCTTTGGGATTGATGGCCACCGGCCTCCGGGTGCTGGGTGGAGTGGACCGCCCCTACGAGGAATGACGTTTGCGGGCGTTTCCATGTCCTTTCATGGGAAGTGATGGGATGAAAGACGAATTGCGCTGTACCTGGTGCGGACATGAGAACCCTCCTCATGTGGTGGAGTGCGAAAAGTGTGGCGCTCCCCTGAAACCCGTTTGGGAGACGGAATCCCTGCCTCGAAAGGGAGACGCGGCCCCAGAGGTTGCCTCGGCTTTGACCGAGGACGAAGAATTGCGCCGATGGTTGGCGCAATTCGCCGACGAGGAGGTCGAATCCGTAGAGACGGCGGAGGTTCCCGAAGCCGACGAAACGACGATTGACGAGGAACGTTTGCTGGAATGGGTAGAGCAGGAAGTGGGAGAAACGGAGGTGGAAGCCGAAGACCGGGCTGCGCTGGAGGCCTGGCGGGAAGCCAGGGAAGCGGAACGAACCCTGTCAGAGGCGGAAGAACCCGTTCCACTCGAAACTCCGTCGGCCGAGGAACCGCCCACGGCTCCTTCGGAAGCCGCCGTCGATTGGACGGCCCCCCTGGTGGGGGAAGGCCCTGCCGAAGAGGGGCCGCCCGCGGCGCCGGAGGCGGAGGGAGCGCCCGAAGCCGCGGAGGCGGGTCTGCCGGAGCTCGAGCCGGGCGAAGTACCCGACTGGATGGCCTCCCTGGTGGGGGAAAGCCCTGCCGAAGAGGGGCCGCCCGCGGCGTCGGAGGCGGAGGGAGCGCCCGAAGCCGCGGAGGCGGGTCTGCCGGAACTCGAGCCGGGTGAAGTGCCCGACTGGATGGCCTCCCTGGTGGGGGAAGGCCCTGCCGAAGAGGGGCCGCCCGCGGCGTCGGAGGCGGAGGGAGCGCCCGAAGCCGCGGAGGCGGGTCTGCCGGAGCTCGAGCCGGGCGAAGTGCCCGACTGGATGGCCTCCCTGGTGGGGGAAAGCCCTGCCGAAGAGGGGCCGCCCGCGGCGCCGGAGGCGGAAGAGAGGCCCGAAGTGGTAACCGAGGACCGCTCCGGGGAGACGCTTGGGGAGACGCCGTTGATGCCGGGATCGGCCGAGGTGTTGTTGGGAGAAGAGGAACTGGAAGCCCTGCTGGAAGAAGCCGCGGCATCCCGGCCCGCGGAGGAGGCGGAAGAGGCGCAGGCGGTTCAGGAAGACCAACTCCCGGAATGGGTGCGGGCGTTGCGCGAACGGCTGGCCGGTGAAGACGAGGGTGTGGTGCTTCCGGGGGAGGAAGAAGAGGAACCGCTGGAACCGGTGCTGGCCGGGCCCCTGGCCGGGATTCCCGACGTGCTACCCGTGGAGCCGCGGCTGACGCAGATGGTGCAGCCCACGCAGCCCGTGCTCAAATTGGTCCTTCGCAAGGAAGAGCGGTACTGGGCCAAATGGCTGGAGCGCCTGCTGCAAACCGAAGAGGCACCCGGTGAAGCCGGTACTGCCGTGGAGCGCCCCATGCCGTACTGGTTGTGGCGGCTGGTGGTGGGTCTGGCCTTTATGTTGGGCTTGCTGGCCATGTTGGTACGGGGATGGGGGCGCGGTTTACCGGCGCGGGTACCCTCGCCCGCGGTGCAGGAGTTCTTCTACACGGCCCAGAGCGTGCCTCCAGGCGGGGTGGTCATGGTGGCGGTGGATTATTTGCCGGCCTGGGCCCCGGAGATTTCTTTGGCCGCCCAACCGGCCCTGCGCCTGTTGGAGGCGCGTCAGCCCTATTACCTGGTGTTGAGCACCCAACCCTTTGGCCCTGGCTTGGCCCACGCGCTCCTCACGGAATTGGGTGTGCCCCCGGAGCGTATCATCTGGCTGGGGTACTTGCCCGGCGGTCGGGCCGGTCTGGCCATGCTGGCCCGCTGGCCTAAAGCCGCCTTCCCGCCCGCGGTGCAAGGCCCCAACCCCTGGGAGCACCCGGCTCTGGCGCAATGGCAGGGGATGAGCGACACGGCCATGCTTTTGGTGCTCACGGACCAGCCCATTCGGGCCCGGGAATGGGTGGAACAGGTGGGCCTCTTGCTTTCCCCGGAAACCCCGCTGGTTTTCGTGGGTAGCGCCGGACTGGGCCCGGTGCTGGAGCCGTACTTAGGCCACCCGGTCCGGGGGTGGGTATCCGGCTTTGAAGATGCCCAGGCCCTGGCCGGGCTGACGGGACACCCCATGCCCGCGAACTTGCATCGCCTGTGGCAGGGCGCCATGATGTTGGGCCTGGTTCTGGCCATGCTCAGCGGGGTGACCCTGGCCGTGGTGCATCGCATCCGACGGAGGAGTCAATAATGGGCCTGGCAGAACTGGCGGGCCTGGTGGTGGCCCTGGTGATGACCGTAGGGGTGCTGAGTTACGCCCTGTTCGGAAACCACGAATTGTTCCGGGGCGTGGCCGCGGTGTTCGTAGGCGTCACCGCGGGGTATGCGGCCGCGGTGGTCATGCGCACCTTCGTCATCCCCCGATTGATTCAACCCTTCCTGGTGAGGCATTGGGTGGTGGTGGTTCCCCTGGCGTTGGGGTTGCTCCTGCTCTTGCGAGGGACCCGTTTCGGCGGGCTGGCCACCCCGGTGCTGGCCTTTTTGGTGGGTGTGGCCGCGGCCACCCTGTTGGTGGGGGTGGTGCTGGGCACCCTCTTCCCCCAGGTGCTGGCCACCTGGAAGGAATGGAGCGGCTTTCGCGTCTGGCTCACCCCTACACAGGGCATGTTGAGTTGGCTCTTTGTCATCGCCGTTCTGGTGGCCTTCCATTTCGGCCGACACGAAGACTGGCCCCGGGCTTTGCAGTATCCCTTCCGCGGGCTTCGCATTGTGGGCCGGTTCGTCGTGGTGGTGACCCTGGCGGTGTTGTTCCTGCGGGTGTACCAGTCGGCCTTGCTGGCCCTGGCCGAGCGAGTGCTCTTTTTGTGGGAAACTTTGCGTTTCCTGTTGTTGGGTCCCTGACCCGGAAAATGCAGCCTTTTGAGCAGGCTGGAAGCCCCGAGGTCCGATAACGAAGTTTGGAAAACGTCTGTTTCCTTTTGCTTGAAACCTTTTTCGCCTTCGAGGAACGAACGCCATGCCTTCTTCGGTGGTGCAAACGGAACGGTACCTGGTTCTGGATTTGGGCCACGTGTTCACCCGGGCCTTCCTTTTCGACGTGGTGGACGGCCGTTACCAGTGCGTGAGCATCGGTACGGCCCTTTCCACCTGGGAAGCGCCGGTGAACGATGTGCGGGAAAGCGTGCTGGCCGCGGTGGAAGCCCTGGAAGCCCTTACGGGCCTGCGCCTGTTGCAAGAGGGAGAAATCCTCACGCCGGTTCAGGTCACGGGGGAAGGGGTGGACAGCGTGCATCTGCTGGTTTCCGCCGGGCCGCCCATGCGCATCGCCCTCATCGGTATTTTGGAAAACCTCTCTTTGCGTAGCGCGTTGCGGGCCGTGGAGCCGTACCCTGTGGAGCCGGTGCTGCGCTTTCACGTAAACGACGGCCTTTCCGATGTGGAACGCGTGGAACAACTGCTCAACGCCGCGCCCGATGTGATTCTCTTCACCGGCGGTACGGATGAAGGGGCGCGTCAGGCGCTGTTGGGCTTTTTGCAGGTTTTGGAAATGGCCGCACCCCTTTTCCCCCAAGAAGACCGGCCCCTGGTGCTTTATGCCGGCAACCGCATGGTGGCCCATCGGGTGCAGCAGCATTTGCAAGCCGCATACGAGGTGTACGTGGCCGATAACGTACGGCCTTCGTTGGAAAGGGAGAACCTGGTGGGCGTGCGCAGGGCCTTGCAGGAGATTTACAAGGAGCATTTGGTGCGGCGCTTGCCTGGCCTGGAGGGGCTGCTGAACGTGGTGCGCACTTTCGAACCCGTTCCCCTGGCCTGGCATCGTATGGTGCGCCTGATGAGCGCTTATCACCATCTGTCCGGCTACCTGGGTCTGCACTTGGGTTCGGGTTTGAGCATGGTGGCCCGGGGCCGGGACGCCCTTCAGGGACGCATTCGGCCTTTCGCCCGGGGCGTGGGGCATGGATTGTCGAAGGTGTTGCCCCAGGTGGATGTGGAGCAGTTGAAAGGTTGGGTCGCGAGTTTCGAGGGGTCGGAAGAGGCTCTGTTGTACAAGGCGGTGTATCCCGAGGTGCTCCCAGAAACCGAGACCGATGCCTGGTGGGAGCGGGGACTGGCGTATCAGGTGGGGAAGCAGGTGCTGGAGCAGGGCCTGGGTCGCGGCGACCGGCGCTGGTGGCGGCGTAGGGGCCTGCCACCCGTGTATCGTGCCCTCTTCCTGGGGGGCGGGGTGTGGAGCACGTTGAACCACCCCGAAGCCCTGCTTCTGACCGCGTTGGATTTGTTGCAACCGTTGGGCACCGTGACCCTGTTCGTGGACGGCTCCCATTTGCTGGCCCCCTTGGGGCTTTTGGCCAAGGTCAATCCCTTCGTGCCGGTGCAGATGCTGCGCTCGCCGCATCTCTTGCCTCTGGCCACCGTGGTGGTGCCGTGGGGCAGCCCCATGCGAGGCCGTAATCCGATTTTGCGGGTACGCCTTTCCTGGGGGCGGAACCAGCATCTTTCGGTCAGCGTATTGCCCGGTGAACTCCGGGTGCTGCCCCTCCCCCCTGGTTATCGTGGGGAACTCGTCGTGGAACCTCTGGGCGCGTACGATGTGGGTGCAGGGCGCGGCCGCACGCTGAAGCAAACGGTGTTGGGCGGTTGGAAAGGGGTGGTCATCGATGCGCGCGGGCGTCCGGTGGTGTATCCCGAAGACCCCGAAAGCCATTGGCAGGCCCGCGCCCGCTGGTTGGATGTGCTCAAACGTGAGGAGGTTTGAAACATGCCCGTGCTTTACCGTCCGGCCCGTCAGGCCTTTGCCCTGGTGCGCACCCGGTTGCGGCGTACGTTACGGCGGCCCGGCCGCGTGCTGGTGCAATTGGGCCAGCGGGTGGCGCCCAAGGACGTGATCGCCCGCCGCCCACGCACCTACCGTTTGGAAATCCTTTCCGTGACCGAGGCTCTGCGGGTGCCTCCGGAGAAGGCCGCCCAGTACGTGGTCTGTCGCCTGGGTCAACCCGTGGCCCAGGGCGACGTGCTGGCCGAAAGACCGGGGCTGTTCAAGCGCAAGTTGGTGGCACCCATCGACGGTCGGGTACTGCACATCGGAGCCGGATACATCGTCTTACAACGTTTGACGGCCCAAGAACAAGTGCTGGCGGGCCTGGAAGGCGTCGTGGAAGAACTTCTGGCTCCTTACGGCGCGGTGGTTTCCGGGCAGGGGTTGTTCGTCCAGGGGGTGTGGGGCAACGGGCGCCTGGACGTGGGCACGGCCGTGATTCTTCCGCAAATTTTCCCTTACGGCGCCCTGAGCGCGCCTTTGCTCACACCCGAATTGCGCGGGAGCGTGTTGATCGCCGAGCAGGTCGCGGATGCCGAGGCGTTGCACCAGGCCCGGGAAATTGCCCTCAAGGGTCTGGTGGTGGCCGCTCTGCCGGCTTCCCTTCTGCCCGTGGCTCTGGAGATGCCCTATCCGGTGCTCCTTGTGGAAGGGTTTGGCAGCACGACCTTCTCGTCGTCAACGATTCAGGTGTTGGAACAACTGCACCAGCGGGATGTGGTGGTGGCCGCGGAGCCTCCCCGGCGGGACATCGGCCTGTGGCCGTGGTTGTTTTCCATGCACGAGACCTTCGACGCGGTTCAACCCACCCGCACCGGCGGGGCCTTGGAAACCGAAACCCTGGTTCGGGTGGTTTGGGGTCCGTATCAAGGTCGGCTGGGCCGTGTCATGGAAATTGAAGAATTCCCGCGCGTTTTACCTTCGGGTGCCATGGGATATGTGGTAAAATTGCAAATTGACGACCAACTCGTGGAAGTACCGGCCAACAACGTGGAAATCGTGGATTGATGTGCATCCCCCCAAAGGAGGAGAACGGAGATGGCAGAGAGTTGGTTCCCACGCGACGAGGAGCCCCGTGAAGAGGGGATGGGCGACCTCCCTCAAGAGGAGGAAGGCGGGTTCCTGCCTTTCGATCCCGAGGCGCCGGAGGGCGAAGGGGCGGAACTCCCTCCCACGGACGTCTATGAAGATACGGACGTAGAAGCCGAGGACACCGAGGACGTCCTTGAAGAGGAAGCGGCCCCGGGCAATCGGATGTTCATCTTTGCGGTGGTGGGGCTGGTGCTCTTCATGCTGGCCGCCCTGTGCCTCATGGGGACGTATGCGCTGGTCTTACGGCCCCGGCAACAGGCCGCGCAGAAAACGCAGGTAGCGGCCATCACCCAGACCGCGGCGCAACAGGCCGTGCTGGCCGCGGGGATGACGGCCACGGCCCAGGTGGCCGAACAACTTACGGCCACGGCCCAGGCTGCCGCCGCGTTGACTGCAACGGCCGAGGCTCAGGCCGCGCTCACGGCCACCGCCCAGGCGGAAGCCGCACAGGCCGCTACTGCCACGGCTCAGGCCGCTGCAGCCACGCCCGAGGCGGCGACGCCGGCACCCACGGAAGCCGCGCCCGAAGCCGGCGAGCCGACCCCCACGCCGGTGGTGGTCTTGCAGAACCAGACCCCCACCCCTACGCTGGACCTGGCCGCCCTGCAGGCCGCAGCCACGCAAACCGCCCAGGCACTGGCTCAGGCGGAGCACACGCAGTTGCCCCAGACGGGCTTTGGCACCGAAGGCGGCGGCAACATGTGGTTGTGGGCTGGGTTGGCCGTGGTGCTTCTGGCGTTCATCCTCTTGGTGCGACGACTGCGGGCCGCGGTATAAAGGGCTTCGCCTGGAAGAATGGGGCGCAATGGGGGAACGGGCCTTTCCCCGCGAAACTCGACCCTGCCAGGAGGGTTGCGCGCGGGTACAAGGAGGGCCTTTGCAAAGCCAACCCTTTGTCAAACTTCCATTCCTTTGGGGTTGCCATCTCGAGAAGTTGGACGGTTCAAAGCCGCCGTCCAACTTCTTCGTTTCCAGCGAGGGTGAAAACCGATGTTCCGGCTTCCTGACTTCACTTTTGCTTCGCGACGCTCCCCGGTCCTGGGAACCCGGGGCATGGCGGCCACTTCGCAGCCCCTGGCCGTGGCCGCCGGATTGGACATGCTGCGGGCCGGTGGAACGGCCGCGGATGCCGCGGTGGCCATGGCCGCGGTGCTCAACGTGACCGAGCCGACTTCCACGGGCATCGGTGGGGATGCCTTTGCCCTGTACTACGAAGCCGCTACCCGGCGGGTGTATGGACTCAACGGCTCCGGCCGCGCCCCCCGTGCCCTGACCCTGGAACGGCTGCAACGGGAAGGTTTCGGGGCGTCCCTGCCGCCCTTCCACCCATACACCATTACCGTGCCGGGCGCGTGCGCGGCCTGGTGCGACCTGGTGGAACGTTTCGGACGCCTGCCCCTATCTCGGGTTCTGGCGCCGGCCATTCGCCTGGCCGAAGAAGGGTTCCCCGTGGCGCCCGTCACCGCGTATTTCTGGGAGCAAGGCGTCCGTCGGCAGTTGCGCCATGCGTTCAACGGACGGGAACTCACCCTGGACGGGCGCGCACCCCGTCCTGGCGAAATTTTTCGTAACCCCGGTCTGGCCCGTACCCTGCGAACCGTGGCCGAAGGCGGCAAAGACGCCTTCTACCGGGGACCCATTGCCGAAGCCATCGTGCACGCGGTACAACAGGCCGGCGGGTGTCTTGCCCTGGAGGACCTGGCCGCGCACGAAAGCGAATGGGTCGAGCCGATTTCCGTTACCTATCGAGGCCTTCGGGTTTGGGAAATTCCTCCCAACGGTCAGGGGTTGGCCGCCCTGTTGGCGTTGAACATCCTGGAGGGGTTCGACCTGGCCGACATGGACCCCCTGGGCCCGGAGCGCCTGCACTTGCTCATCGAGGCCATGCGCCTGGCCTTTGCCGATGCCCGCCACTACGTGGCCGATCCGGCTACCCACCCCGCGCCTCTGGAGGCCTTGCTCTCCAAGTCCTACGCGGAAGAACGCCGTCGGTTGTTGAACCCGCGACGGGCCCATTTGAACCTGACCCACGGCCGGCCTTTGCCGGCTTCGGATACCGTGTACCTGACGGTGGTGGATGCCCAAGGCAACGCGTGTTCTTTCATCAACAGCAACTACATGGGCTTCGGCACCGGCATCGTGCCGCCGGGGTGGGGGTTTTCCCTGCAAAACCGGGGCCACAACTTCAGCCTGGACCCCACCCACCCTAACGCCCTGGCTCCGGGGAAACGGCCGTACCATACCATCATCCCCGGCATGGCCACCTGGGAAGAGGACGCTTCCCTGTTCGCCAGTTTTGGGGTCATGGGAGGGTTCATGCAGCCTCAGGGGCACGTGCAGGTTCTGGTCGCGTTGGTGGATGACGAGGTAGACCCTCAAACCAGCCTGGACCGGCCGCGCTTCTGCCTTTTGGACGGGGAACCCGCGGGCACCGTGGCCCTGGAGGAAGGCATTCCCCTGGCTACCATGGCCCGCCTGGCCGAGATGGGCCATCCCGTGCGCCCGGTGACGGGGTACCCCCGGGCCGTGTTCGGCCGCGGCCAGGTCATCGTGCGGGACAGGACGTCGGGCGTTTTGTGGGGCGGCAGCGACCCCCGGGCCGACGGTCTGGCGATGCCGTGGTTTGAGGGCGCATGACAAAAGGAAGCCAACACGCCGCAGGAGGAGATGGCATGAAGGTGGCCGAGTATCACAAGTTGGGGTTGAAACACCGGGTGGATGCGCCGCCCGAGGGCTATGTCCTGTTGGGCGAGGCTCGGGACGGGGGGCACCGGGTGGCCTTTTACGGAAGGGTGCAGGAGGGACGCCTGGAACGGGTGGTACACACCGGCAGCAAACGCTGTCGGAAACTCCTGGCCCTGGCCGATGTGGCCGCGGAACGGTTGCAGGGCCAGCCGTATCCGGGCTATCAACTGGCTCTGGAGGACCTGCTGGCCTTCTTCGCCGGGGAGAAGGACCGGGCCAAGATGGAGGCTCGGGGCCGCCTGGTGCTTCGGGCTTTGGGCCTGGCCTGAAGGATGCCAGGCGCGGCGCTTTTTGCCCCCGTCACGGCTCCATGCGCCGGCTGACCGCAAACACCTGGCGCATCAGGGGTTCGGCCTGCTCCCAGGATAGCAACTCGGGTCGGGCGAAATCCACGAAGCGGTACGGCACGGGATACGCGGTCAGGTGGCGCCCGCCGTAGAAAACGTGCCACACGAAGAAGCCCCAATCGCCGTTGGGGACCACCCCCTTTTGGTCGAAGAAGAGGTTGCCCAGGCCGTATTGGATGAAGGTCTCGCCCTGGGGACCGTAGATTTCCAGGCCGTGGGGGTGGTGGGCCTGGCTTCCGCTGACGATGATCGCGCCGGCCTGAGCCATGCGCCGAAAGTCGGCCTTGAAAGACGGGGGCGGGTCGAAGACGTACAGTTCGTGGTGCTGAAACGTGACGATGGGGAGATAGCCCTCGGCCCGAAGTTCCCGAACCTGGCGGGTCATGTCCTCCCACTGGCAGGCCTGGGCGCCGGGGTAAGTGGGGGAAGCGGTTGCATAGCCGCCGCCTTTGGCGTTGCACCCCAGAAAGGCGATGCGGTTGCCGTGGTGCTCCAGCCGCACCGGGCGGCGGGCGTCTTCCAGGTTTTCCCCGCCGCCGTAATAGTCCCAGCCCCGCTCCCGATACATCTCCAGGGTAAAATGCATGGCTTCGGGGCCGCGGTCGTTGAAGTGGTCGCCCGTGAGTTCCACCACATCGGTGCCCACGGCTTCCAACAGGGCCATGTAACGGGGATGACTGCAAAATTTCAGGCCCTTTTGCACCGGGTTGGGGGGTGGGCAGTGGGGGTCGAAGGGAACCTCGTTGCTGATGTGGGTGATGTCCGCCTGCCGAAGCAGCGGCCCCAGGCTTTCCGCCGGGTAGGTGATGCCTTTGATTTCCATGGTGTACGCGGTGGCCCGCACCAGCGCGGTGACGCCCGTCAGCACCACAGTGGTCAGGCGGTTGGGGTCCCGGTTGCCCAGGGGAAAGGCCTCGTGCCAGGCGGCGGTGTTTTCCCCTTCCCAGGCCAGGGGCAGGGCCAGGGGGTCGGCCGCGGGTTCGTAGGCCGGGGTCAGGGGTGAGGTATGCAGGGGCATGGCCACCCGCCAGGAGGGGTTCAGCGCCTCCCAGGGGAGCAACGTCCATCCGGGCATGTGGCCCCATGCGTAGCGGAGCAGGTCGTCGGCGGGTACGGTCTCCACCCGGTTTTCTGCGGGCGGCCCCCAGGCGGCGGTAAACCAGGCCAGGGTTTCGGGGGAAAGGAAGAGCCGCGCGTCGCCCAGGCGCGAAGGCCTCCCTTCCCAGTGGTCCCGCACGTCCTGGCCGGTGACCAGGGGTGCCCAATGAAAAGCCGGTACGGCCACCACGAAAACCCGGTATCCCTGGGGCTGGTCGGCATGGACCACCAGCCGCACCTGGGCCTGGGAGGGGTCCTGGACGCGGCGCCAGCCGGGGAGGGACCAGGGAATGCCTTGGGGCACCCAAAAGGCCGGCGGGATGGGCGTGGGTGTGACGGTAGGCGTGGCCGTGGGCCACTGAATGGG
>JALWJZ010000102.1 GCA_026996855.1 Anaerolineales bacterium | reverse complement strand
CCAGACTCCATCGCCATTACCCGCCCGACGACCCTCCGGCTGCCCGTCGTTCGGCCCCCGCCCACTAACACCCCCGCGCCCCTACCGGCCCGGGTTACCCGCAGCATCCGCCTCTACCAATGGCCCGGAGGACCGGACATTGCACGCCTGTGGGTGGGCACCATCCTTTGGGTCTGGCCCCACGAAACTCAGGTTCAGGGCGACTTCGTTTGGATTCGCGCTCGGGACAAGGACGGCCGCATCGGGTGGGTGCCCCGGGTATACCTGGACATCGCCACCCCAACGCCGACCTCCACGCCCACCGCCACACCTTCGGCTTCACCTACGCCTCTACCCTCCCTCAGCCCGACCGCGTCGCCCACGGGAGAAGGCTGACCCTTTGTAAAATCGGGGCGCAAGGAAGCGCTCCGTTGCAAAACGTCCGACGAGAGGGGCAGGGTCGCTGGCGTGAAAAGCCAAATCCGGTATAATTCGGCCCGTTCTCAAAGGGTGCACACCATCCCCAACCAAGGACGGAACGATGCAGTGGTACCAACTGGAACAACGTTACGGAAGCGGCGTGTATGCCCAAAAGGACATCGCCCTGGTACGGGGTGAAGGCACCCGGGTATGGGACGACCAGGGCCGTGTCTACATCGACTGCGTCGGTGGGCACGGCGTCGCGGTGTTGGGGCACAACCATCCCGCGGTGGTAGAAGCCGTCCATCGCCAAATGCAGCGCCTGACCATCTGCCCACCTTCTTACCCCAACGACACCCGGGCCCGCTGCATGGAGCGCCTGGGCACCTTGGTACCCGGACTGAACCGGGTCTTCTTGGCCAATTCCGGCACCGAGGCCGTGGAAGGAGCCATCAAGTTCGCCCGGTACAGCACCGGCCGACCCAAAATCATCGCGGCCAAACGAGGGTTTCACGGGCGCACGCTGGGCGCGCTTTCCGCCACCTGGAACCGGAAATATCGGGAACCCTTCGAGCCTCTGGTTCCCGAGTTCGACCACGGCACTTTCAACAAACTGGAAACCTTTGAAGCCCTGGTGGACGAGGACACCGCGGCCGTGATTCTCGAAGTGGTGCAGGGCGAGGGCGGCGTGCACCCGGCCACTACCGAATTTTTGCAAGGCGTACAGAACCTGGTGCGGGAACGGGGTGCGCTGCTCATCATCGACGAGGTGCAAACGGGCATGGGACGCACCGGTCGGCTTTTCGCTTTTCAGCACCACGGCATCGAACCGGACATCGTGGCCCTGGCCAAGGGCATCGCGGGGGGATTCCCCATGGGCGCGGTGTTGCTGGGACCTCGGGTGAAGCCGGGCAAGCCGGGGATTCATGGCTCCACCTTTGGCGGCAACCCCGTGGCCGCGGCCGCGTGCCTGGCTACCCTGGAGGTGCTGCAAAGGGAAAACCTGCCGGAACGGGCAGCCCGCCTGGGTGCCTGGTTCCTGGAACGGCTGCGAGCCATTCAAAGTCCGTTGATTCGCGAGGTACGCGGTCTGGGTCTGATGGTGGGTGTGGAACTGCGCACCAAGGTGGCCCCCTACATCCAGGCCCTGACCCGGGAGGGCGTGCTGGCCCTGCCCGCGGGCCTGACGGTCCTTCGCTTCCTGCCACCCCTGACCATTTCCCAGGAAGAACTGGAACAGGTGGCCCGGGCTTTGGAGAGGGTGCTCCCATAAAAACAGGGCGGCATGATGCCGCCCTGTTTTCGATTCAGGCTTCCACCGGTTCCGCTTCGGGAACTTCTTCCTTCTCGCGAGCCTTTTCCACCGCTTCCTGCAACTTCGCCAGTTCTTCCTGCTGCTCTTTCTCGGCCCGAACCGCGGCCTCGATTTCCCGTACCTGGGCGAGCAGGTCGTCCAGCACCGCGGTATCTCGTACGTAGCCCAGCACCCGGCTCAATTCCACCTTCTGACGCACCAGGTCCAGCAATTCCAGGATGACGTCCTTGTCCTCTCGGGTGGTCAACCGGCGAATCTCATCCACCAGGTAATAGGCCTCCAGCAAGGTCCGCGGGATGATGGTCTGCACTCGCTCCATAGCAGTATCCAGCAGCGCCAGCGCGCTCACCGCGCCGGTCACGTTGCCGTGCTCCAGGAAGGAGCGGGCCAGTTCCAGGGTGCGGTCCAGCACATCCAAAGGCACCAGGTCCGTCAGGACCACGATTTCATTGCGCAACCGATTCAACAGCACCCGAGCCAGGGGCAGGTTCCCCTCTTCCAGGGCCTTCTTGGCCTGCTCCAGCAAGGCACGCGCGGTTTCCACGTCGTTTACGTTGACCACCTGATAGACCTGCACCTGCACTGGCAGGGCCTGCAACTCGTCGTGTTCCTTGCGCAACTCCTCAATCAGGCCCTTGGCCTCCTCCAGCAGGGCGCGAGCGCTCTCCAGGTCGCCATCCCGCAACGCGGTCAGCGCACGGGCTAAGCGGGCCACCACGTCCGCGGCCGCCTGTACGATTTTCCGCTCTTCCTGCTCGCGCGTGACCTCCAGGGTTCGGGCTTCGGCCTTTTGGGCGGCTTCTTGCGTCTTTCGCAGCACCATGGCTTTCCCTCCTGTGGGTTAGTAGATGTTCGTGCTCACGGTTTAAGAAAGCCAGGCGCCATTAAAGTTTGCGTAAACGGTTTCTATGAAAAACGTATGAGCCGGCGACGAACCCTTGTTCCCGCCTTTGGGGAACGAGACGACATGACCAGGAAACGTAGTCGGGGAAAAGCACATGGCGGATGGCCCCCTCCCCATGAAAAGCGGCTTCGCGCCTCGCTCACCCATCCCCTTCGTGGAGATGATGATGGTGATGGGGGTCGTGCAAACGACGCAGGTCGGAACGCAACTGCCCGGCCAGGTAAGCCTGCACCGCGTCTTCCACATTCCCGCCTGTGAGGTACACCTCATACCCCTGCTGGGTCAGGAATTCGTAACCCGGTCGGCCCATGCCACCTACGATGAGCACCCGGCATTCCCGAACGGGCGCTACCATTTCTTGCACCCGCCGCCGAATCGTCCCCGGCTCGTGGGAATGCCGGGGAGGGACCTGAGGCTTGGGCCGCTCTTCGCGAGCCACAACCCGGCTGTTTTCCACGTAAAAAACCACGAAACGGGAAGCCCGCCCGAAGTGGGGGCTGATGGTCTTTCCATCGTCGGTGGGAAGGGCAATGCAAAAGGCCGTCATGACAGCACCTCCCGACGAGAAACCTTCCAACGAAGGCTATGCAGGCATGGAGGCTGTAGCCACAGCAGGCTCTTCAACAACTCGCCGTCCCTCCAGAAAGCAACTCAGGTCATGGCCGGGGTCCAACACCACCCGCACCCGACTCTGAAGGGGGTAGGAAGCCGCGTGTTCGCTCATCACGTGCACGATGCGCCCTGAGGGAAGCCGTACATGATAGAGGTGATGCATCCCCTGGAAGACCCGCTGCACGATGTGCCCGGAACCGGCTTCGTCCGGCTCGACCCGCAAGTCGTCGGGGCGGACCAACACCTCCACCCGGGTACCTTCGGGCAAGGGTACCCGCTGAGGCAAGAAACCCAACTCGGTTTCCAGGCCCCGAACCGTCACCCGGCCGGCAATGAATGCGGTGGGGCCGAAGAACTCGGCCACAAAGCGGGTCTCAGGGCGATGGAACACTTCTTCAGGCGTACCCACCTGCTCCAGACGGCCAGCGTGCATCACCGCCACCCGGTCGCCCATGAAAAGGGCCTCCTCCTGGTCGTGGGTCACGAACAAGGTGGTGATGCCCAATCGTCGGAGGAGTTCCCGAATTTCGCTCCGCACCTGCTCCCGCAAACCCGGGTCCAGGTTGGAAAAGGGTTCGTCCAAGAGCAACACCTGGGGGTTGGGAGCCAGGGCTCGGGCCAGGGCCACCCGTTGTTGCTCGCCCCCGGAAAGTTCATGGGGGTAGCGGTGGGCCAGATGGGCCAAATGAACCAGTTCCAGCATCTCCTGCACGCGCTTCTCCCGCTCTTCCCGGGGCCACTTCATCAGGCCGAAGGCCACGTTTTGGGCCACGGTCATGTGGGGAAAGAGGGCATACTCCTGGAACATGAGGCCCACCCGGCGCTTTTCGGGCGGCACCCAGACGCCCGTGTTCGGGTCGGCCACCACCCATTCTCCAAAACGGATGCGGCCCCGGTCCGGGCGCTCCAAACCGGCAATCAGGCGTAGCACCGTGCTTTTGCCGCACCCACTGGGGCCGACCAGGGCCATGATTTCCCCCGGCGCCAACGCCAGGGAAAAATCCACCACGGCCTGCACCGGGCCGTAGGCCTTGCTCACCTTTTCCAGGGAAAGGACGTCTCCTTGGTTTCTCGGCGTCGAGGTCATTGCCGTCTCCTTCACGAAAAATGTCTCCGGTTCTCACGACCGGCTCCGTCGATGGGTAGAAGAGCGGAGGAGCACCACCACCGGTACCAGCCCCGCGACAACGATGGTCAGCGCGGGTAGGGCCGCGTTTTCCCAGAGGGATTCGGACACATCCTGCCAGACCCACAAAGCCAGGGTTTCGTACCCAAAGGGTCGCAAAAGCAGAGTAATGGGCAGTTCCTTCATCACGTCTACGAACACCAGCAGAGCCGCGGTCAACAGGCCCACCCGCATCAAGGGCAGATGCACCCGCCAGAGCACCCGCCCCGGCGAAGCACCCAGAATGCGAGCCGCGGCGTCCATGCTACTGGAAATTTTTTCCAAGCTGGCTTCCACGCTGGAGTAAGCCACGGCCATGAAGCGTACCACGTAGGCGTAGGTCAGCCCCAGTAGAGAGCCGGTGAAGAGCAGGCCCGCGGTGGTTCCCCACCAGGCTCGGGTCCAGGTGTTGAGGGCGTGGTCCGCTGCGGAAAGGGTGAGCAACACCCCCACCCCAATGACCGCGCCGGGGACGGCGTATCCCAAGGTGGCCATGCGCGCGGCCAGCCGCATCCACCGCGTCGCGCGCAGGCGCACGCCGTAGGCCAGCACCACCGCACTCAGCACCGCGAAAACCGCGGCCAACCCGGCGAGCATCCAGGTGTTGCGCACGTAACGGGCATACACCGGCCCCCACAGGGCCACGCCCGACCCGGCCAATTGCTTCCACGACCAGACGACCAACTGGGCCACGGGAAGCAGAAAGCCTGCGAACAGCACCGCGGCGCTGAAGGCCGTGGCCAAAAGGCCCCGATAGCCCGTCAGAGGCTCCCGGGCAATGCCCCATTGGGAGTGGGTCTCCTGCACGTATCGGGCGCGACCCCGAAGACGGCGCTCCACGAGCAGCGCCACCAGGGCAAAGGCCAGCAGCAGAACCGCCAGATGCACCGCGGCATCCCGCTGCATGAAACCATGCCACACCCGAAAGATACCATCGCTCAGGGTGGGGAAATTGAAAAACCGCACCGTGCCCACTTCCGTCAGGGTTTCCATGAGCACAAGGGAAAGCCCCGCAACCAGGGAAGGGCGGGCCATGGGCAGCACCACCTGCCAAAAGGCCCGGATACGGTTCGCGCCCAGGGTTCGGGCCAGGTCGAAAGTAGCGGACGCGTGTTCGTGGAACGCGGCCCGGGCCAGCAGGTACACGTAGGGGTACAGGGTCAGGGTCATGACCAGCACCGCGCCGGCCCCGGAGCGGATGGATGGCAGCCCGACCTGAGGGCCGAACCAGGCCCGCAAGACCTGCTGCACCGGCCCGGCGTAGTCAAACAGCACCATGAACGAATACGCCAGCACATACGAAGGCACGGCCATGGGCAAAATCAAAGCCCAATCGAAAAACTCGCGACCGGGGAAACGATGCGCGGTGACCAGCCAGGCCAACCCCGTGCCCAACAAAAAAGTACCGGTTCCCACCCCGGCCATCAAGACCAGGGTGTTGCCCAGCATCTCGGGCAGGCGGGTCCGCCATAAATGGGCCAGCACCTCCGGGTCCGGGTTCAGGGCCAGGCGTACCACCACCAGCAGAGGCAATAGCACCAGCCCGGCAAGAACCCAGGCCATCACGGCCCAGGCATCCAGGCCCATCCGGGTCGAACCCGCTTGGTGGACCCAACGTCGCACCCACGCCCACGAAATCGAAAGCATCCTGCATCTACTCCCAGGGGCAGGGAAAACGACACAAGAACCCGCTCCCCGCCCAGGTCCGGCTACTTGTACCCGGCTTCGTCCATCAACCGGATGGCCTCGGCCTGCAGTTGGCCATACAGGTAAACGGGAATGGGGTCAATTTTGAACGCACCCCACGGGGCGACGATTTCATGGGGCTTGAGGTTCGGATTGACAGGGAATTCGTAGTTCCCGTCGGCAAAGCGTTTCATGCCCTTTTCCGAGGCCAGCCATTCCAGCAAGCGGACGGCGTTGTTCACGTGCCTGGCGTGCCGGGTCACACCCGCGCCGCTCACGTTGGCGTGCACACCCCGGCCGTCCAGGCCTTCCCCTTCCTGGTTGGCCCAGAAGAGTTTCACGGGGAAATGGGGGTCCTCCCGAACCAGGCGAGCCAGATAGTAGTGGTTCACGATGCCCACATCGCACCCACCTGCAGCGATGGTCTTCAGGATACGGGCATCGCTATCAATGAATTCCGCAGCATTGCGAGCCCATCCAGCCACGATTTCCCTGGCTTTCTCGTAACCGTAGTAGTGAATCAAATTGGCCACCAAGGCTTGCGTATAAGTCTTGGTAGAGGGCCGCAGACATAGTCGCCCTTCCCATTTCGGATCGGCCAGAGCCTCATAGGTGGAAAGTTCCGAAGGGACCACCCGGTCGGGATGATAGGCGATGGTGCGAACGCGCAGGGAAAAGGTAAACCATCGGTTCTCCGGGTCTCGCCACTGCTCGGGGATGTTTTCCGCCAGCACATCCGATTCCACAGGTTGCAACAGGCCCTCTTCCGCGGCCAGCCACAGATTGCCCGCATCCACGGTGAAGAGCACATCCGCCGGGGTGAATTCGCCTTCGGCCTTCAAACGCTCCCGCAATTCCGCGTCCTTGCCAAAGGAAAAACGCACCTCAATACCCGTTTCCTTGGTGAACTCGGCAAACGCGGCTTCCACCTGACCGTAATGCCGTGAGGAATACACATACACCACCGGTTCTTCCTTGGCCATCTGCCGAGGGAGTGTTGCCGTTTCCTCAAAATCCCGAGGCGTACCGGGAACCGGTGAGGTCTGCCCACAAGCGACCACCAATACAACGAGAGAAGCAGCAACCAACAAGGCGAAGCGACGTAAAGCCATGACGCATGACCTCCATTTGAAATGCTCTTTCAGGATGGCACCATTTGGAGGCCATTATAGGCCCATCCCCCTTGCTGGTCAAGATTTTTCAGTAAGTTTTCTAAAAAATTCCCGGGGACTCGATAGGCATCACAAAAACCCGGACCTCTTTGTGACCAGAGGCCCGGGTTTCCCGAAGGGACGGTCCAGAGAAAAGGACGAGGGTTACGCCATGGTCAAGGCCATGACCGCCTTTTGCACGTGCAGGCGGTTTTCGGCCTCGTCGTAGACTACGGATTGAGGGCCATCCAGCACCTCGCTGGTCACCTCGATATCCCGGTCCGCGGGCAGGGGATGCATGTAGATGGCGTCCTCCTTGGCCAGGGCCATGCGCCGGGCGTCCACGATCCAGTCCTTGTACTTGTCCTGCAGCCGCTTGCCCTCCTCAGGGTCGGTGGTGACCACCAGGGGCCCCCAGGATTTGGCATAAATGATGTCCGCATCCTTGAAGGCCGCGTCCATGTCGTCTACGATGTCGAAGCCCACTCGGTACTTGCGGGCCAGACTCTTGGCCTCCTCTACGATGTCGGGCATCAGGGGAAATTCCGGCGGATGGGCCAGCACAATGTCCATACCGAAACGGGGCATTTGCAAAATGAGGGACTGGGGTACGGAAACGGGTTTGAGGTACGAAGCCGCGTAGGCCCAGGAAACCACCAGGCGCTTCCCCCGCAGGTTCCGGCCTTTCTTTTCCATGATGGTCATCAAGTCGGCCAGAATCTGGAAGGGGTGGTAAATGTCGCACTGCATATTGAGCACGGGCACCCGGCTGTGCTGGGCCACGGTGGTGATGTACTTGTTGCCAATGCCCCAGTCCACGTGGCGAATGGCGATGCCGTCGAAGTAGCGACCCAGGATTTCGCCGATTTCCTTGGCCGTGTCGCCGTGGTGGATTTGGGTGGTCCGGCTCTCGATGAAAGCCGCGTGGCCACCCAACTGGGCCATACCGGCCTCGAAGGAGGAACGGGTGCGGGTGCTGGAGTAGAAGAAGAGCATGGCCAGGGTTTTGTCCCGCAGGTAGGGGTGGGGAATTCCCAAAGCCCGCTTGCGTTTCAAATCCCAGGCCACGTCCAGCACGGTTTCCACTTCTTCTTTGGAGAAATCCAGGTCGCTAATGAAATCACGACCGCGCAAATTCGTTTGCATGACACGCCTCCTTAGAAATTAGGATGAATCGCCTTGAAGTCGAAAGGATTATAACAGCCTTCGGATTTGCTGACGAAAACGGCGGGGGGCCGTGGCAACGCCCACGAACCGCGAGGCATGTGCTCCTTTCCCGTGTGGATCGCGCGGCTTTTGACCATACTGGAGCCAAAGCGGGCTATAATAAGCGCAAGGAAAGCCCCAGGGGCGCATGGGACCCCGGAAACAAGCGACCGGGGCGATTCCGTTTTGTCCTTCTGAAACAGGAGCAACCATGGCCCAAAAAACCACTTGGGAACAGGCTCAGGAAGCCCTGGCCCAGGGCGATTATGCCGAGGCCCGGCGCCTGATTCTTCGCTTGTTGCGCCGGGAACCGGAAAACGTGGAGTACCTCCTTTTCTTCAGTGCGGTCGCACAGAACGACAAGGAGCGCATCCAGGCGTTGCAACAGGTGCTGCGCATCGAACCCAACAACCCCGAAGCCCGGCGAGGTCTGGCCTTCTTCCAGGGTGCCGAGCCACCGGAAATACCGGTGAGCATCGACCTGCGCCCCCAATGGGAAAAAGGGCTCTTGCAAACGGCAGAAGAGGAACCCCAACGGCGTCCCTGGAGGGCCTACGGCTTGGCCGCAGCCGCCCTCCTGGGCCTGGTACTTCTGATGCTGGCCGGACGGGCCGCCTGGGAGGCGGTACGTCCTCGGCGACTGGGCACCATCGGCAAAATCACCATCGTGCCCACCACCCCTGGTCCCACCGCCACCTGGACGCCCACCCCGCGTTTCACGCCCACGCCCATACCCCTGGAAATGCTCCTGGAAGCCACTTACACACCCACACCCCGCTACATCCAGACGCCCCATCCCTTCGAATCGTACCGACAGGGTTTGCGGGCCTTGGAAAAGGGCGATTGGGAAAAGGCCATCTACTATTTCGAAGACGTACTGAAACTGGAAGGGCCCACGGCAGATGTGTACTTCTACCTCTGTGCAGCTCACCGTCAGGCCGGAAACTGGGAAGAGGCCCTCCAGGCCTGCCAACGGGCCGCCCAGGTAGACCCAAACTTCGGCCCCGCTTACCTGGGCCTGGCCCTGACGGAACTGACGCGGTATGAGGCCCTCCAGCCCGGCAAGCCCTTACCCGAACACCTGCGCCGTAAGGTCGAAACCCTTTTCCAGAAGGCCACGACGCTGGCCCCCGACCACGGCGAAGCCTACTTGCACTGGGGTATCTTCCGGTTGCGCTATGCGCAAGACCCGGAAACCGCGCTCCAGGCCCTGGAACAGGCCGAAGCCCTGCTCCCCGGCTCCCCACAAGTGGCGTACTGGAAAGCCACGGCCTACCTGCAACTGGGCGAATGGGAAAAAGCCCGGGAAGCCATCCAACAGGCTCTGGAGGCCGACATCACCCACCTGCCCACGTACCTGCTTTTTGCCCAAATCGCCCTGGCGCAGGAAGACCTGAAAACCGCGGCCGAAATGCTGGAAACCTACCGCCGCTATCGACCCAACGATCCCAGGGGCCTTTTGGCGGCCGGGGAACTGGCCTGGGCCCAGGGCAAAAGGGAAGAGGCCCTTTCCTTGTGGGAAAGCATTCACGAAGAACAGGCGCCGCCGGATGTGCTCCCCCATCTCTGGCAGCGCCTGGCCGAGGCCTACATCGCTCTGGGCCAGGGGCAGAAGGCCGTGGACACGGCCCTGAAGGTCTTGAAACACCGGGGCGAGAACGACCCCCAGGCCCTGCTCCTCATGGGCCGGGCCTGGATGGCCGCGGACAAGCCGGGCAACGCCTATGAGTTCTTCCACGCCGTGGTGCTGCGGGCCAAAAACGCCCAGGACCTTCCCCTGTACTACACCGCGCTTTACTGGCGGGCCAAAGCCCTGGCCGCGCTGAACGAACGAGCCGCAGCCCGACGCGATTGGAAGGAAATCCTGGAAGCGCCGGAGGAATACGTTCCTGAAGCCTGGAAAGAAGAGGCCCAGGCCTATCTCTTTCCGGCCACCGCGACGCCTTCCCCCACCCC
>JALWJZ010000101.1 GCA_026996855.1 Anaerolineales bacterium | reverse complement strand
TCTCCTGGGGATGCGCATCCTGGGCCAGGTCCCGGTAAACGGCTTCATCCACCCATGCGTCAAAGGGCAGGGGCCGCGCGCCGGCTTCCACCAGCCCTTGATATACGGCCTGGGCTCGCTCCACCGTGTTGAGCACGGCCAAAGTGCGCTGGCGATGTGCTTCCAGCACGGCCCGGACCGCGTCGGGAGCGGTCAAGGGCGTTTCCCGCACATGGAAAACGCGACGCTTGGGCGGCTGGCCCCCACGGCTGGCGATGGCCCGGGCTTCTTCCTCCGAAACCATCACGACTTTCGCGCCCAGGGCGTCTCCCAGGGCCTCCAGCAGGGTCTGGGAGAAAGTGGCGGTCATGAGCACGAAAGGCGTGACCGGCCGCAGGTGTTGCAGCAGGTGGAACAGGGTGCGGGTGGCCTGGTAGGGGAAGAGGTGGAACTCGTCGAACACCAGGTAGGAACCCACCACCGCGGCCACGTTGAGGTTGTAGCGACCGGTGCCCAGGCTGTACGGCACCCCCAGCAGGCTGCTCAAGGTCTGGTCCAGGGTGGCGAAGATCAGGTCGCCGTGGAATTCGGGGTCCAGGGGATGCTCGCCCGTCTGGATGGTCAGGGCGAGGTCCTCTCGCAACTGCAGGCCCTCGGTGAGGCGTCGGTATTCTTCAAAGAACTGGGTGGCCAGCACCCGCATGGGCACGGAGTAAATGGCCTGCGCGGGGAAGGGGATAGCCACATCGCGGCGGAACGCGTGCAGGAAGGGCCAGAGCGCGGCAAAGGTCTTGCCCGCGCCCGTGGGGGCCTGCAAGATGACAGGGCGGCCCTGGTGGAGCAGGGCATCCAGCACCCGTTTCTGGTAGGGATAGGGGGTACGTTTGCGGCCCGCGGTCATGCTCAGCCTCCAAAGAGCAGGTCGAAGGTGTCTTCAGGGGAAGGGGGACCCTCCTGGGCCGTCGGACCCACGCTCCAGCCGTAGCGCTCGGCCATGACGCGGGTCTCGGCCCGCAGCCGGCGGCGCAGGTCTTCAGGCGCGAGCACTTCCACATCCGCGCCCCAGCCCCGAATCCAGGGGAGCATCTCCTGGGGCTCGGCCACCTTAGCCCGCCAGGTGAGCCAGCCCTGGTCGTCGTAGGCCGTTTCCTGAGAAGGGTGCCAGACGGTCTCCAGCACCCGGTTGGCGACGCGGGGGTGAAAGCGCAGCACCACTTCCACCGGCTCCTTGTCGGTGAACCAGATGCCCCAGGCATCCCGCAGGATTTCGCGCGGGTCGAAGTCCTCGGGGATGGTGTAGCGTTCGGGCAGGAGTTCCGCCTTTTCGATGCGCTCGATTTTGAACGTGCGGAGTTTGCCCGGCGGCTCCCGATAACCGATGACGTGCGCGGTCTGGCCGATGGGGTATGGCTCGATGAAGTAAGGCGCGAAGGTGTACTCGTACACCCGCCGGGTGGCCTCGTGGCGGTGCCAGACCTTCACCTTGCGGCCCTCGGCCCAGGCGCGGGTGAGGGTCTCCAGCACCTGCAGGTAGCGGGGGTCCTGCCGGCGGCCCTCGGTCTGCTCCATGATCTCCGCGGAGAGGCGGATGAACGCGGCGACGCGGTGGGCCACGCTTTCCAGGGCGCGGGCCAGGTGGCGCAGCGCGGCGGCCGCGTGGGGGTTGTGCTTGTCCGTGCGGGTGGCCATCATGCGCACCGCGAGGTAGAGGGCCATGGCCTCATGCAGGTTGAGAGGGACCTGCACCCGGAAGGCTTCGCGGTCAACGAACCAGCGGCCGTCCACGTTGTACACCGGGTACTCCCGGCTCAGGTCGTCCAGGTCCCGGTGAATCGTGGCCCTGTGCACCCCCAGGCGGCGGGCCAGTTCCCGCACCGGCAGGCCCTCCGGGTGCTCCAGCAGAAGCAGCAGGATTTGGTGCATGCGTTCGCTCTTCTTGGTGCCGCGGGACATACGGGTCTCCTCCAACACATCCTGGCGCTGTGGGCAAGCAAGCCTTTTCCTTACATTGTACGGAGCGGTGGTGCGCATTCTGCAACAGCGGCGCAAAATTCGTGAGTTTACTTCTTCTTCCACGGCTTACGGAAGGGGAAAAGCCGCCCCTTCTCGTCCTCGGAGAGCAGGTAGCCGTGGTCCTCCAGATCCGGCAGGGCGCGGGTGACCTTGGAGCGTGGCCACTTCAAGAGGCGGGCGAAGAAGGACGCGCGCTGGCCGGGGTTCTCCTGGATGGCCTCGTACAGGCGTTCCAGGTCGTTGGGGTCTCGCCGTCGCGACATGCTCCACCTCCGGTGTGGGGATTCTGTCCCCACGGTAGCGGAGGGGTGTCGCAAGTACCGCGACGGCTATGTCCATTTTTCCGGGAAAAGAAGCCCTCGGCATCCCCAGAAAGCAGGGAAATTCCCCCCATCCTTTGAGGAAAGGGTGAGGGAAGGGGGTTATGTTCGCAGTCTTCGCGCCCGGTCCCGGATTTCCTGCAGGTTGAGGATTTCGGCCACCTCGAAGCGGGGCGGCACCACGCGCTGACCGTCCGGGCCCACCACGGGCCGCATGCGGATGCAGGGCGGGAAGTAGCCCATGCGTCCGTGCAGTTCCGCGATGAGCGCGACCGCACTGAAGTTGAGCGACGGCGGGTTGATGAGGAGGGGCAGGGTCTGCCACTCTTTGGGCGTGAGCCCCGCGGCATCGGCCATAGCCGCGACCTGGGGCGCCAGAGGCTGTTGCGGGTCGATCTGACTGTTGATGACAATGACGCGCTCGGGCTTTTGGCCCGTGAGGCGCTCAATCTGCGCCAGGTGTTCGTCGGTCAGGGGGTGGGCGAAGTTGAGGATGAGCATGGGTTAGGCTCCGCACAAAAGTTTGGAACGTACAGCGTTCACGAGAGTTTGCTTGTCTGTCTCATCAAGGAAGCCCTTTTGTCCGAAACTCGGGAGTTCAATCAATACAATGTTGCGAGCTTCAGCAAGTTCTCTTAAGTTGGTCAACTCTTTCCAGGAAGTATCTACGATCAGGAATTTCTTCACATATGTGCCAAGGAAATCCCGTCCTCCGGCCGTATTAAGTTGGTCGATCCCCTCTTTCTTTTTCGCCTTTTTTCCTGATTTGACCTCGGCAATCCCTACTTGATTTCCACAGCGGAAAACGAGATCAATATCTAAAGCACCACCCTTGCGAAGACCCTGGTACAGTTCATCCACAACGGGAGCCAGAGCCTCGGCGATGGTGATCTCAAAGGCACGCCCTGGGCCAACGCCTGGTCCTTCAAATCGATAGTCACCCAGGTACACTTTCAAGTAATCTTCCAGGGTCAACGTCTGGTCCAAAAGGCGAACTTCACGGCCATTCAAAGAATCAGGGTCAAAGAAGTAAAGCATACCTTGAGAACCTTCTGTACGAAAGTACACGAGTTGCTTATCCCTCGGCCACTCTTGAAGTGCCCGGAGTAAGGCCAGTACCATAACTTTAGTCCCACCTGTAAAATTCCCTACAAGCCGAGTCGCTTTATCAGCCCTTAGTGCTTGCTGAATAGAACAAACTGTAGTTTCGACATCGTAAGCTTCACCTAACACAATTTCTGCCTGATACCCCTTCTCACGCAGACGTTGAGCCAAGCGTTTCGCGACGGGCTTGGTTCTCTCCGTTGCTACCAGGAGGGTTTTGTCAGGTCGAAGTTCGTAGACCGGCAGCAAATTGGGAGCGGGTTGTTCACCAATGAGGTTAATGAGCACGGTGGTCATTGCTGTTTCTCCTGTTTCCCCTGTTTCTCCTATTCGGGGAGTGGATAGAACCTCCTTTTCACCCACACCACTTCCGCGCCATCCGGGCGGGTCACCACGGCGTATTCGACTTCGCCTTTACGGCGTGGCGTGTATCCTTTGGGCACGATGCGTTTCGGGTCGATGCGGTACCTGCGATCAGGATGTTCCAGGTCAATCACATAACGGCCATCTTTGCTCACTTTGCCCTTACGCCAGTCCCATTGTTTGGAAGGGCGTTCTGGCTGTTGTGAGATGGTAGAGGAGGCGTATGGCTTAGGCTGAGACGTTTTAGCAACAAACGATGGATTTCCCAACAGTTGCATTCGCCCATACCCAATTGCCGTCTTTGCCCCCACCCCCTCGTGTTCCAAAGCCAAGCCAAGGATGTGAAAGGCCACATCTACCCAATCCGCAGGCCCGGCCAGAGCCATGAGGTATTCGCCCTGGGCGGTCACGAAGGGTACGGGGGTGGGGCTATCCCAGTCCGCGGGGGCGGCGTTTTTGCCCTGGTAATAATCCGGGTGATGCACGGTGATCACATCCGGGAACAAAGGTTTATCCCCCTGGGCGCTTTTGGGTACATATAACGCGTCGAAGAAGACCACGAACCCGGCTGATTTCGTGTCGCCGAAAAGGGTGCGGTATTCGTCAGCGTCCGTTTTCCATCCCAGATATTTGCGGGCGTAACTCGCGGCCAGGCCCTTGAGCGCACTTCCGGGGATATAGGGCACGCCATACGTCCGATGCAAGGTGATGCTGGTCTCCAGTACGCTCTCTGCCCCCAGGCCCACCACCATGCGGGTTTTGACGCTGGCGGTTCGCGTCTTCGCCCCAAGCGTTCGCAGGGTGTCTTCCCATCGCTTGAAGAAGTAGTGATAGATCTGGGGTGCCTTTAGTTGCACCACGCTTTTGTAGTGCTGCGCGCGAGGGTTGCCCCCGGAGCCGGCCCCCGCGCCTTTGACTTCCTGTTCGACCAAAAATTTATCCAACCATAGTCCTGCATGGGTAGAACCGGGTTCAGGTGATATGTTTTTCAAAACATCGCGTACGGCTTGCATTGCCTTACCTCCTGCCAAGAGCCTACTCGCCTTCGCCAGGTTCCACTTTGAGTTCGGATTGCGCAAAGCGTTTGAACCATTCCAGGGCCCAGAGTACCCGTTGCGTGAGGTACATGTACTTTGAAAGCGGAGCCTCGCGAGCCTGTTTGAGCAAATCCTCGCCAGAGCCTTCGCCCAACACCTGGGCCAAATCGTCCAAAATACGGCGCTTGTGAGCCTCGCGCTGGCGGGCTGCAACGAAGGTCAGCGCTTGAACCAAACCAGCCTGGCGTACCAGGATAGGCAATTTCAGGGCCAGGGCCCCGTATTCTTTTTGTTTGTCGTCGGGATAGGATTGTTTTACGTCTTGAATACGCTGATAAACGGCTTTGGCATATCTTTGTTGTAACGTCTGCATGGCCCACCTCCTACAGCAGGCTCAGTTGGCAGAGGCCGCGACCCACGGTGGCATTGCCGCCCAATTGCAAGGGTTTTTGGGTGACTTGTTGGAGCACAGTTTGAATCTCTTGGTTGGTCGCTTTGACCGGAGAAACCACAACCAGCCCGGCCATGATGGTTTCCGCGGGCAGGGCTTCTTCGTACCAGAGCGCGCCTGTTTGTACCGTCTTGGTCTGCTCGTCCAGGCGAATGCGGGCCGTGACCTCCAGGGCCGTATCCAGCAGGAAGCGCATCACATTGTCGTGCACCAGGCACACCCGCTCTTTGAAGAGATTTTGCCAGGTCGCGTCCCCAGGGAAGATTTGGGGAGCCAAAGTAGCGGCCCACTGGGCGAGCGTTGCGTCCTCTATTGCATGCAGATCCAAGTCCTCCAGAATGACTTTGGCGGCTCCGTTCTCCAGTACCAAATCCGAATGGGGTTGATTTGGCACAAAACAAACGTCTTCACCTGGCAAAGCCGGCGCTTGAGGAAGGGCAAGGCCATTTTCCACCCAGGCCATATCCCGGGTGAAGCGCTGGAGCAGGAAAGGTGAGGTTACCCAGGCGAAGGTACCCCGCAGACTGCGCACAGGGAGGAAGAGCAGGTGCAGGTCACCGAATTGCACGGAACCCGCGTGCTCATGGGCCGCGCTGGTGTCGGGGCCAAATACCTTCTTGCGCAACGTCTCGTCGTCAACCAGGGACCGCAGCACGCCCTTCAGACTGGAGCCGGGCACAATGGGGATGCCGGTACCCTTCTCCCGCGCCACGGGCAGGTCAATCACGCCTACGCCCTGGCCGGTGCCGACATGCAAAGGGGACAGTGCGTGTAAAAAGAGCATTCGGGCTTGCATAGGTCTCCTCCTACCATTGGCAATTTCGTTCAGAAACGAACTTCACAAAGGCCTGCAGTACATCTGTTTCATTGCCAAGGCGATGAAGCGGCTCAATTTGTTGAGCCTCGTGGGGATGAAGTTTGGCGTCCACCCGTTTGTTTACCCCTTGAGTTAGTTTCCAACCGCCCGGTGGTTGGTCAGGCCCTCCCAGCACCGCGACCAATCCAACGAACCCACCATGACAGGGCAAAGGTTTAAGGATAAGACGGCTAGCCCAACGGTCATGGTGGGCACCTTGGAGGATAGTATCCGGGGGCTCGCCTTTATCTTTGAAGTGAAAAACAATGGGCAACCCCATTTGCCCACGCGGGAATTTGCGGACGGGATGAACGGGCTTGTGATATTTGAACCACCTGCCTGCCAAGCGCCGGATTTCATCCGGCTCAGGCCATTTGCTGCGGCCAGGGCGATTGGGTTGTCTTCCTGGATAGCGGGCTTGGCGGAAATTTTTCAAGCAAAGAATCAGTTCTCGCCACACTTGGAAGGCATCTTTAGAAAAGTCTGTGATGGCCAAAGGTATTTGAGGTTCCAGATGAGGGACACTGTTTGGCCAACGTCCTTGCATCATCTTTCCACGCAACCAGGATTCAACTTGGTCGCGCGCTGGATACGAAGCGTTATCGTCAATGCGCTTCAGCGCCCCGAAACCACGCCGTGTGCGGGCACCAACTCCGCCGAAGGTTTCCCAAGCCCAAAGGGCGGCTTCTACTTCTGGTTGGAGGCTCGATTTGAGGTGCTTGGGATAACGGATACGCAAGCGAAAACGCGTTCCTTTCCGCACCTTGTAATTTGTCTTTTGCAGCGGAAACGCCACATAACTGTAAGGCGAACTCCAATGGGCAATGGATACAAGCCCTTTATGGGTCTTTATGCTTGATACTTCTATACCGGGCGAGATGACCTCAACTTCAAGTTGAACCGCAGATTGCCCCAGGCCCTTCTTCGCATCCCCGCTCCACCCCCAAATTTCCGCCTCGCGTTCCCGCATTTGGCCTAAGTTTCCCTTGGATGTGCCCCCGCGAATGGCGCGCCACCAGTAGCGCAGCAGGCCCTTGATTTCCGCGGCCCGAACCGTGGTGATGGGGTCTGCCTCGTACGGCTCCACGCCGCCGCCCATCAGGAAGGTGATAACCTCATACTCCCGGATTTCCGTAACCCATTGTTGGTCGAAATTGGAATGCAATTCTTCTACTTTGGGTGCCTGTTTTTCCGGCTTACGCATCTTGCACCTCCTCGGGTTGACCGTTCCACGCGCCGAACACCACCTGACCCAGGCCGTCGCGGCGGTCTTGCTCGGCGTCGCTGACGGGCTGGAACCACAAGGTTTCCACAAAGCGCCGTCGGGCTTCGGGCGGGCCTTCAAGACGCAGATAATACACCGCGCCCGCAGGCACCAAACGACGAGAAGGTTTCTCATGCTTCGCTTTCATATCCCAGCCCGAAATCGCCACGGCGCGCTGGGTGAGCGCCACGGCCTGTACGTGCGCCTGTACGCCTTCCACTGCGCTTTGCAGCCAGGTGGGGAGATAACCTCTCTCAAAATGCGCGGGGGTCATCAGCACCATGCGCACCGCGCCGCGCTCGGCCGAGGCCAAAACTTCCTCCGGGGGCCGGGGCGGCTGCCAGTCTATTTTCTGCCAATACACGGCCCGCCGTTCCCCGCCCAAGTAGCCGATACCCTCATCGACCTCGGCGTCGGTGCGGACCAGCAGCACCAGATGCCGCGCTTCGGACCACCCTTTGCCATCCGGGGCCAACACAAACCGAAGGCCTGTGGTCTGAAAGAGAAAGCCCTCCCTGGCCGTGTGCTTTTCGGGATCAATGTGGACATGCATTCGGGATTCCTGCAGCAGGGCGGACAGACCTATCTCTTCAGGAACCACGGGCCCGTCTTGCGGGTTCACCAGCCACGCTTCCAGGGCCTCCCACGACCAGAAAGCCGGAGCCTGGCGATAGGGCTTGGCTTTGATGCGTTTCTTTGGGCCTACGGGCATCAAGCCCTCAGGCATCTCGGTGATGCCGGGTGCGTGCATAGGCCGCAGCCAGTGACGGGTTATTGCGTCCTCTTCTTTCACCCACAGTGCATCCTGCGGCGCCGGTACATACCACGCTCGGAGCTGGCCCTGCGGGTCGATTTCGGCCAGGTGCGGCCCCCATATACAGCGCTGTAGAAGGGCTTGCACGGTCCCGTTGTCAAAATTTCCTCCGTGTTTTTGAACGCCCTCCCGGGTGCGCAAAGCCCCGGCCAGGGTCGTGGGGTAAGGAAAGGGCAAAGAGCGCGCCCGGGCCCCGGGCACCGCCTCAAAGGGCCGTCCGTCGCGAAAGATGAGGGGGTCTCGGGGAAGCACCAGCCAGGCAGTGATACGCGAAGTGCTCATGCCGCCGCCTCCTTGGCCTCTTGCTGCTGTAAGGAATAAGGTTCTCGCTGGGCAATCTCTCGCGCCTTAGCGACTTCCAGGGCCAGGCGCATCTCGTAGGCCACTTGCAGGAGCAACCGAGCCGGGTGTTTGCCCCCAGCATTTTGGAAACGAGCGTTCATATGATGTTCCAAGGCTTTCCAGGCTTCATCGTCTTTGCGTTCGCGTTTTTGCTTGAAGACCCTTTTGACCTCGGCCTGATACCCTTCAGGAGGCAAGCCGGTGGGTTCCAGGAATTCCGCAAGTTGTTGCAGGTCATAAGGCAGGCCTCTGGGGAACAAGCCACGCTGGCCCAAGGCGGCCCAGAAACGGATATGCTCTACCAGAGCAGACCAAGTGTCCCGCACCCGCACAGCCTCACCCCCACGGCGAAGCAGCACCACGGTCAGGCCATGTTTGCCCGGCTTTTCCTTGGCATATGCCTCGGCTTCCCGGGCCGTGGTGAGCACGTCTTCCAGGGGCGTCAGGTGGTGGGCAATGACCAACCCACCTGAAAGGGTCGGCGTTCCGCCCGTGTTGGGATGAACGAAGTCCCGCATAGCCTCCCCAAACGCCTGGTCAAGTGCTTCAAGGGTTTCCAACACCGTATGGAGGGGGAGCAAGGCCAGGACATCATCGCCGCCGGTGTAGATGGGGTAGCCCTGATACTTCACAACAATGGAAGCAGTTTCCCGGGCAAAGGCGGCCATCTTTCGAGAAAGGATGCGGTGCTTTTCTTCGGATTTCTGGGCATCAATGAGCGCACCCATGCTGTCGCCGTCGGCCACCAACAAGGCGTAGTAAGGATGGGGGCGCGGGGTATCCTTGCCCAGCACCGCGTCCCAATCCTGCTCAAAAACCTGCCGGAACTGGCGCTGACGTTCGTATTTCTTTTCGCCGGTAATCAAATCCGCGGCCCGGTCCACGAAGAAATACACGCCCAGGGTTTCCGATTTGGCTTGGTCTTCGGCAACTTCTTTTTCTCGCAACCGCTGGATGACCTTTTGACGCCACTGTTCGGCCTTATCCTTGCCAATCCGCACAATCAAGGGCCAGGCCGCGACGTCGCTGGTACTGGGCACGCCGTCGTAAACGGTCTTCAGAGATTTGAAATCGAAGGCATACCCGCCCACGCGCTTGAACAAATCCACACCGGAGAGGGCTTCCCCTTCCCGCAGAACAGGCGGTTGCTCTTTAAGCACTTTGACCTTAGGATGCACTTCGTACCGTTGGATTTTGCGCGAGTTTTGATTGCTGGGCCCCTTGACCACCACCACGGCCTCGCGGAAACCGTCCAGGGCCGATTTGGGTAGGCCAGGGATTCCTTCCCAAGATTTGAAGTCACGGGTGTTTTTGCGCAGGTCCAGGGTCCACAAGGCTTGCTCCCGGGCTTTGGAATAGGCTTCCTCTGTCCGCTCCGGGTAAGGAGCAGCCGCCCAGTATATTTCCAAGAGATCTTCCATTTGCTGCCGAGTGCGTTCGTGCACGATTTCAGGAAAGCTCCAGTTCCACTTCTTCTCGGCGTGCTTAAAAGCGTGCTGCATTTCGCCTTGCAGACGCTCTATAACAGCGTTTCGCGCCGCTTCGGCCCAGTCCCTCGGTTCACCTTTAATAACCGCAAGCACACGGTTGCTTACATTGAGAGTGGAACTGGGTTTCAAGTCCTCGTTGGGCTTCTCAGGAGCCGGAAATATCAGCACCGCTCCCCGCTCATGCAGGGCTTTGGCTGCGGCTTTGGCCAGTTCGCTGAGCAACCAGGAACCGTAGGCCAGGTCCCGCACGGTGCGTGCGGCGGCAATAAAGGGTTGTATTGGTCCAATGGTCCACAAAAAGAGAACCCTCATCTCGCCCTCCTACTCCACCACCTCTATCATCCCGAAGCCTTGGCTGTTTTTGGCGCCGAGGCCCGCGGCGTAGGCCAGTTCGAAATAAGGCCGGGGAAGATTAAGCTCGTAAAG
>JALWJZ010000100.1 GCA_026996855.1 Anaerolineales bacterium | reverse complement strand
CTCAAATGTACCATTGCCGGATCGTTACGACGTCGCTGGCGTCGCCTGCTCATGCAGTGGCCCACTTTCTTGGCTCAGCCCGCTGTCCAAACTCCTGTCCAAATCTGAGGCAGCGCGCCGAAAAAACGGGGTTTTCGCCCGAGACCGGTGCAAAGGCCCCGCCGCCGGGCGTCCAGGGTGGTTCCCGTCCAAGAAACGGTCACATGGCCGTTTTCGACCCATTCAGTCCTCGGAAGAAATCCCCTCGTCTTCTTCCCCGGAGGGGGTTCGGGGTAGTGCGACGTCGTCCTGCAGGAACTCCCGCAGCACCGCGGTGGCAAAGGCGCCTTTGGGCAGGGTGAAAGCCAGGGCCAGGCTTCCGTCGGGCAGGGTTTCCACGGTCAAATCCGAAAGCCACAAGCGCCCCACGCGGCGGGTTCCCTTCAGTTTTCCCCGGCGGAAGGCCTCCGAAGTCACCCCTTCCCGTTGCAAAATGGCCGCTTCCAGCGCACCTGGTTCGCCCTGGGCCTGCCAAAGGCGATACCCGTACATGGGACCGGTGAAGTGAATTTCACCCCCCTCGTAACGGGGCTGCTCCTGCTCCGGGTCTTCCACCAGGAAGAGACCGCCGGTATCGGCCTTCTTGGCGATGTCGCCTTGAAGGATGCGGAAGAACCAACCGCGGCGCACCCGTTCGGCCAGGTACAGGTTGAACAGCGCAGATTGGTACGCGGAAAGCAAGAATTTGCGCAACCAGCGGTCCCGCACCCGCAAATGGCCCAAAAGCAGCGCCCTACCCCGTTCGGCGTTGTCGCCGTGGCGGCCGAAGCGCTGGGGGCCGTAGTAATTGGGCACGCCCACCCGGCGCAGGTAATCGGCGATGGTCCTGGCCCGGGACGACGCGTCCGCGGGGCGGGGATTCCGTATCACGATGCGAAAACGATTGCCCCGCAGGTGTCCGGGCTTGAGTTTGTTCCGATGGCGGGCCGCATCGTGCACCACCAAATCCGGATAGGCTTCCCGGATGCGGCGCACGGCTTCCTCGGGAGCCACCTGGGGAATGGAAAAGGTTTGCGTGGTCACGGCTTCCCGGTCCTTCAACCCCGCCATGCCAATGTCTCCAGGGTGCACACCGAACAGCCGCGCCAACCGGTCCCGCACCTCGGTGCTGGTCAGGCCCTTTTTGGTGATGCGCACAAAGGTGTGGGGACCTTCCCCCGAAGGAAGATAGGCCGGCACTTCTTCCACCTGAAAATCTTCAGGACGAGACCGAAATTCCCCCTGCAATCCGGGAAGGTGCTCGCTCACCCGGGGAAGTCGAACCCAGACGTCTTCCAGCGAAAGCATGGCGGTTTACGCCTTCCCCAGAACCATGGCCAACAGGGCCATACGCACGTACAGGCCGTACTCCATCTGGCGGAAATACGCGGCCCGAGGGTCGGCATCCACTTCCTCGGAAATCTCGTACACCCGAGGGAAGGGGTGCATCAAAATCATGCGGTCCTTGGCCCGGGCCATGACTTCCGGGGTGATGACGTAGAAGTCCTTGACCTGTTCGTACACCGCGGGGTCGGAGAAGCGCTCCTTTTGTACCCGGGTGACGTACAGCACGTCGGTGATGGGGAGCACTTCGTCCAGGTACGTATGCTCGTGCTGGGGAATACCGGCCTGGGCCACCTCTTCCATGATTTCCCGGGGCATGCGCAACTGGGGCGGGGAAACGTAGTGCAATTCCACCCGGTACATGGAAAGCAAACGGGCCAGGGAATGCACGGTGCGGCCGTACTTCAAATCCCCCAACAGGGTGATGGTCAGGCCGTCCACCTGGCCCAATTCTTCCCGGATGGTGAACAAATCCAACAAAGCCTGGGTGGGGTGTTCGCCGGTGCCATCCCCCGCGTTGATGATGGGCTTGCGGGCGTACCGGGCGGCCAGTTCGGCCGAGCCCTTCTGAGGATGCCGCAGCACGATGACGTCCGCGTAGGCCTCCAGGGTACGCACGGTGTCGGGCAAAGACTCGCCCTTGGTGACCGAGGAGTATCGCACTTCGTGGATGGGAATGACGCTCCCCCCCAGGCGCTGCATGGCCGCAATGAAGGAAGAGGCGGTGCGGGTGGAAGGCTCGTAGAAGAGGTTGGCCAGGATTTTCCCCTTGAGCAGGTCGAAAGAACCCACCCGCAGGACCATTTCCCGCATTTCGTGGGCGACTTCGAAGATGTAGGTCAAATCGTCCCGGGAGAATTGTTTGACGGACAGAATGTGCTTGCCGTAGAAGGGGGCATCCCGGCGGTCGCCGAAGGGGAGATGGCGGCTTTGATACCGCTGAGGAGGGCGATAGGAAGGTTGGTTCCTGGTAGCCATGCCGAGCCTCACCAAAGGGGATGCCAATCCGTTCGGCAAGGTCCCCGGGCCTCCCGGTTACGAAGAGGCGATGCGGCGGGCCAGTTCCGCGCCGTACATGCCCATGGCTTCCCAGACCATTTCCATGGTCTCCTGAGCCACGCGGCGCATCTTGCGGGTCCCTTCCTGCAAAATGTCTTCCACGATTTCGGCCTTTCGGGCGTAATAAGCCCGTCGCTCCCGAATGGGGTCCAAAAAGCGATTCAGGGCCACGGCCAGCCGCTCTTTGATCTCCTTGTCGCTGATGCCACCCCTTTTGTAACGCTCCCAGAGTTCGGCCACTTCGTCCCGGTCGGGGTTGAACAACCGGTGGTACAGCAGGGGGATGCTACTTTCCGGGTCGCCTGGCTCTTCGGGCCGCCGTGGCGAAGTCTTGATTTTCATGACCTTCTGACGCACGGTTTCCGGGTCATCGGAAAGCAGAATGGCATTGCCCCGGGATTTGCTCATCTTGGCCTCGCCGTCAATGCCCGGAAGCACTTCCACATCGGGCACCAGGGCCTGGGGCAGGGGGAAGACTTCGCCGTAGTACCGGTTGAAACGCCGGGCAATCTGGCGGGTGAGTTCCACGTGGGCCAGATTGTCCCGCCCCACCGGCACCAAATGGGCCCGGGGGAGTAAAATGTCCGCGGCCTGGAGCACCGGATAGCCCACCAACCCAAAGGGAAGTTTGTCCTCGTCGATGTTGGCGGCCCGGGCCATGTCTTTGATGGTGGGCAGACGGGTCAGGCGGGGCAGGGTGACCAGCATCTCGAAGATGAGGTTGAGTTCATACGTGCCGGGAACGGCCGATTGCACGAAGATGGTGCTCTTTTCCGGGTCGATGCCCACGGCCAGGTAGTCCAGCACCATCTCCCGGATGTTCTCCCGCATTCGCAGAATGTCCTGCTTCTTGGGGCGGGTGGTGAGGGCGTGCAGGTCCGCAATGATGAAGAAGCAATCGTACTTGTCTTGCAATTCCACCCGGGCCTTGAGGCTTCCAATGTAGTGCCCCAGGTGCAATTTGCCCGTTGGGCGGTCGCCGGTCAATACCCGCAGTCGTTCTTCTTCCTGCGCCATGGTTGCTCCTCACGGGGAAGGTTCGCCAGCAGTGTATCCCAAGGTGAAAGGAGCGTCAAGACGCCCGGCGCGTTTTTGCCCTTCCCGGGGCTTTGGGGTACACTTTTGATGCTGAAACCGAAAACTGCCGGGACGAAAGGAGGTGCGGCGAACACCCAAACGCGTTTTCCCCTGAAACACGGGGAGGGAAGCAGCGCCAGGCCCGCCGTACTCGCGGCGGGTGACGAGGTGGAGGGTTCCCCTGCCAGGCAGGGGCTAACCCGGATCCGAGGTCCGGGGAAAATCGAGGTTTCGGCGGATGCCCTCCGGGGCGCACCGGTCACGTCCCACTTCCCTCCCGGGGCTTGGGCCCCATGCCAAGTCCGAGGCCGAAGGCCGCGCGGGCAACCGGAGCGGACAAGGCCCGGACATGACCGGAAGGCAACGCGAAACGGCAAGTCCTGCCCCACTTGGAAACACCTTCCACCAAACATGCGTATGGGAGGCAGGAGGCGCGCGACCACCGGGCCACCAGAAAAGCCCGGCAGGCGTATGCCTTCGGGTCCCCGCGTTCTGTCCGTCCGGGGCGGGGGCCAACCGCGAGGGCCTATCCGTACGCTTCACGGGGTGGAAACGCCCTCGTACCGAACCATCTTACCGGGAGGTATGGTCATGTGTGGAATTGTGGGTTACATCGGGCACCGTCCGGCCGTGCCCATCCTGCTCAATGGTCTGAAACGGCTGGAATACCGGGGGTACGATTCGGCGGGAGTGGCCGTGTTGCGTAACGGCCAAATCGAAGTACGCCGCAAAGCCGGAAAGTTACGGGTGCTCATAGAAGAAGTGGCCCGAAACCCTCTGGAGGGCATGGTGGGCATCGCCCACACCCGCTGGGCCACCCACGGGGAACCCATCGACCGCAACGCGCATCCCCATGTGAATCCCCACCGTACCTTGGCGGTGGTGCACAACGGCATCGTGGAGAACTTCCTGGCTCTGCGGGAAGAACTGGAGAGCGAAGGTGTGACCTTTGCTTCGGACACCGACACCGAGGTCATCGTGCACCTCATCGACCGGCACATGCAGGCGGGGCGCTCTCTGGTGGAAGCCGCCCGGGAGGCCCTGCGTATGCTGAAAGGCTCCAACGCCATTGTGGTGCTCTCCGCTCAGGAGCCGGACAAACTCATCACCGCGCGCCTGGGCAATGCCGGGGGTATCGTCATCGGGCACGGGGAAGACGGCGAGATGTTCGTGGCCTCGGACCTGCCGGCCATTCTGGAACACACCCGGCGGGTGACCTTCCTGGAACCGGGCCAGATGGCCGTGGTGACCCGGGAAGGCGCCCAGGTGTTCACCTTAGAGGGTGAACCGGTGGCGGTGGAAATCACCACCGTGCCCTGGGACATCACCGCCGCGGAGAAAGGGCCCTACAAGCACTTCATGCTCAAGGAAATCTTCGAGCAACCCCGGGCCCTCATGGACACCATCGCCGGCCGGGTGGACTTCCGCACCGGCGAAATCGCCTTTTCCACCCTGCCGTTGACCTCCGAACAAGCCCGGAGCATTTCCAAAATCCATATGACCGCGTGCGGTACCGCGTACCACACCACCCTGGTGGGGAAAGTGTTGGTGGAACGGCTGGCCCGCATCCCCGTGGAAACCATGATTGCTTCCGAATTCCGCTACGCCGACCCCATCGTGGACGAAAGCATGGTGGTGCTGGCCGTCTCCCAATCGGGGGAAACCGCGGACACCCTGGCCGCCATGCACGAAGGAAAACAAAAAGGTGCCACCCTGTGGTCCATCGTGAACGTCATCGGCTCCCAGGCCATGCGCATCGCGGACGGATACATCTCCATGCAGGTGGGGCCGGAAATCAGCGTGGCCTCCACCAAAGCCTACACCGCGCCCCTGGTGGATTTGTACATGCTCGCGGTGCAGTTGGGCTTCCTCCGGGGGCGCATCACCCCCGAGGAACGCCTGGAACTGGTGGAACACTTGCAATACGTTCCGGGCTGGGTGGAGCAGGTCCTGAGCCGGGCGGAGGCCATTCACCAGGTGGCCTTCAAATACCGACACATGCGCCACTGCTTCTACCTGGGCCGGGGCATCAACATGGCCACCGCGTACGAAGGCGCGCTCAAACTCAAGGAAATCTCCTACATTCACGCGGAGGGCTACCCCGCAGGGGAAATGAAGCATGGCCCCATCGCCCTACTGGACGAAGACATGCCCGTCATCGCGGTGATTCCCCAGGACCCCTGGTACGAGAAAATGCTGAGCCAGGTGGAGCAGGCCAAATCTCGCGGGGCGCCCGTGATTGCCGTGGCCACGGAAGGCGACGAGCGCATCGCCGACCTGGCCGACGAGGTGTTCTGGATTCCCAAAGTGCCCTGGATGCTCAGCCCCGTGGTGGCCATCGTGCCTTTGCAACTCTTCGCCTACTACATCGCGGCGGAACTGGGCCTGGACGTGGACCAGCCCCGCAACCTGGCCAAATCGGTGACGGTGGAATGAAGCAAGGGGCGCCTCGGAGGCGCCCCTTGCGCTGCTCAAATCATCTTCGCGGGGGTTTCCAACACCCTTTCCAGCCACTGCAAATACGCAGGCAGGCCCGCTTCCACGGGCACAGCCAGAATTTCCGGCACCTCATAGGGATGGTGCGTTTTCAGCCAACGTTCCAGCCGGGGGTACAGGTCCCCGCGAGTTTTGATGAGGAGCAGGTATTCCCGGGCCGTTTCCACCCGGCCCTTCCACCGATACACGCTTTGCATCGGCCCCAAAATCTGCACACAACCCGCCAGGCGGCTCTCCACCATCTGCCGGGCCAGCCATTCGGCTTTCTCCCGGTCGTCCACCGTGGTGAAAACCTGGATGTATTTGGTGCTCATGGCTCCTCCCCGGTTCGCATAGCGTCTTGACCGTCGTGCAAAATGTTACCAGAGAAAGCAAAAAGGTCGGACGAGAACCCCGCACCTGGCGCCAAGGAACCGAAAACACAGCCGCCCGGCATTGGTATACTCAATGCGAAACTCGTTTCATCCGAGGAGACAACCCCATGAGCGAGCCTCTGACCCCGGCACAAATCGAGGGGATGAAGGAGCAGGCCGCTTATTACGCGGTTGACCGTTTCGTGAAGAACGGCATGGTGGTGGGCCTGGGCACCGGCTCCACCGCGGCGTATGCGGTGCGGGAAATCGCCCGACGACTCAAGGCCCGCCAGTTGCGCCATGTGGTGGGCATTCCCACTTCGCGCCGCACCGCACAACTGGCCCTGGAACTGGGCATTCCCCTGGGCGACCTCAATTCCCATCCCCAGGTAGACGTGGTGCTGGACGGCGCAGACGAAGTGGACCCCCAAGGCAACCTCATCAAGGGCCTGGGAGGCGCGCTCTTGTGGGAGAAAATTGTGGCCACCGCGGCCCGGCAGGTGGTCATCCTGGTAGATGAGCGGAAACGGGTGGACCGTTTGGGCCAAAAAGCCCCCCTACCCGTAGAAGTGGTGCCCTTCGGATGGCGCATCCATGTACCCTTTTTGGAAGAACGAGGCGCCCAGGTGCAAATGCGGGCGCAAGACGACGGCGAACCCTTCGTCACCGACGGAGGGCACTACATTTTGGATGCCGCCTTTCCCCAGGGTATACCCGACCCCTGGCGTCTTGCCCAGGCGCTACAGACCCGCGCCGGCATTGTGGAACACGGGCTGTTCCTGGGCATAGCCGACGTAATCGTGTTCGGCACGCTCCAAGGCGTGGAGGTGATGCATGTTTCCCGCTGACCTGGTCAAAATTTCCGCTTCCATTCTGGCCGCGGATTTCGCCCGTCTGGGAGAGGAAGTGGAAGAGGTCTTGCAGGCCGGGGCCGATTGGATTCACGTAGACGTGATGGACGGCCACTTCGTGCCCAACATCACCATGGGGCCGGTGGTGGTGCAGGCCCTGCGGCCCCTGGCCGACCGTCATCAGGCCCTGATGGACGTGCACTTGATGATTGAACAGCCGGAGCGGTACCTGGAAACCTTTGCCCGGGCCGGCGCGGACATCCTAACCGTGCACATCGAGGCCACGCCCCACATCCACCGCGTCGTACACCGCATCCGCGAGTTGGGCTGCAAAGCCGGCGTAGCCCTGAACCCGGGAACGCCGCTGAGCCTGGCGGAGGAAATCCTCCCCGACATTGACCTGCTCCTGGTGATGACGGTGAACCCCGGTTTCAGCGGTCAGCGCTTCATCGCCAGCATGGTGCCCAAAATCATCAAAGCCCGGGACCAAATCGCGGCGTTGGGGAAAGACATCTGGCTGGAAGTGGACGGTGGCATTTCTACGGAAACGGTCGAAACCGTGGTGCGGGCCGGCGCCAACGTGGTGGCCGCGGCTTCGGCCCTGTTCGGCCACCATCCCTCACCAGCCCAGGGCGTGCAACGGTTGCGCCAGGCCATCCGCCGGGCCCTGGAACCGGTATAAAGCCCCCGAGCCAACACGCAAACACCAACTTTCGTTTATAGGAGGGAAAAGCATGGCCGCTACCCGTCCCATCATCGGCATCACCACCAGCCAATACGTGCGCGAGGGCAAACCGCCCATCGTGGGCATCCCCCGCACCTACATCCGGGCCGTGGAAGAGGCCGGCGGTCTTCCCATCCTGCTTCCCTTCCATGTTTCCCAGGAAACGTGGAAGGAATACGAGAACCTGGTGCACGGTCTGGTCTTTCCCGGGGGCGGCGACGTCTCGCCCGATTTCACCAAGAACGGCGAAGGCCCCCTGCGCGGTCTGCTTCCCGAACGGGATGCCATGGAAATCGACCTCATCCGCCGCGCCATTCAGGGCAAAATCCCCTTTCTGGCCATTTGCAGGGGCATTCAAGTGCTCAACGTGGCCCTGGGCGGGAGCCTGTACACGCATCTCCCGCGCGACTTTCCCGGCCTGGACCACGACCGACCGCCCCAGGACCGGGAAAAACCCGTGCACGCGGTGCATCTGGACCCGGACAGCCGCCTGGCACGATGGCTGCAAAAGGTGGAATTGAAGGTGAACACCCTCCACCATCAGGGCTTGAAGACCATCGGCCAGGGCCTCAAAGTGGTGGGCCGGGCCGAGGACGGCCTGCCCGAAGCGGTGGAAGTGGAAGGCCACCCCTTTGGGGTCGGTGTGCAATGGCACCCCGAGCTGCTGGCTCCCCACGATGAAACCATGGCCCGCCTGTTCCGTCGTTTCATCGAAGCGGCCATACGCTACCGGGAACAGCAGGAACAGGTCAAGCAAGCCATCCCGTGATGGGGTTTTGGGAAAGGCCCTGCGAGGCGGTTCGGAAACATCCGCCAAGGACGGCTTTTGATTCATGGCCAAGAAGCAACGTGCCGACCAGTTGCTGGTGAAGAAGGGCCTGGCCGAAAGCCGCACCCAGGCCCAGCGACTCATTCTGGCCGGGCAGGTCTGGGCCGACGGTCATCCCGTGACCAAGCCTTCCACACCGCTCCCCGAAGAAGCGCAACTGGAGGTCCGGGAGCGACCGCGATACGTTTCTCGAGGTGGAGAAAAACTGGAGGCCGCGCTGGCCCGGTTCCGCATCCCGGTGGAAGGCCGCATTTGCGCCGACGTGGGCGCGTCCACCGGCGGCTTCACCGATTGCCTGCTCCAGCACGGCGCGACCCGGGTCTATGCCATTGACGTAGGTCACGGGCAATTGCACTGGAAACTGCGTCAGGACCCCCGCGTAGTGGTCATGGAGGGCGTCAATGCCCGCCATCTGGAAAGCCTGCCCGAACCCGTTTCCCTGGTCACGGTGGACGTGTCCTTCATTTCGGTGCGGCTCATCCTGCCCGCGGTGCGGGGCTGGCTGGCCCCCGAGGCCGACCTTTTGGTGCTGGTCAAACCGCAATTCGAGGCGGGAAAACGGGAAGCCGCTCGCGGCAAAGGGGTCATCCGCAAGGCCGAGGTGCATCGGCGGGTGCTGGAGGAGGTGCTGACCGTCCTGGAAAACCTGGGGTACCGGGTACAGGGCGTCATCCCGTCGCCCATTCGCGGGGCCAAAAAGGGCAACATCGAATTCTGGGTGCATTTGAAGTACCGGCCCGACGCGCCCCCTTCGGACCCCGAAACCCTCAGGAAGTGGATTCAGAACGCGGTGGAGGAAGCCCATAAAGTTTGAGGACGCATCTTCCGAGGGGCTATCCCTCTTCCCGGAAGGTGGGATGCGCCCCGCCAGAACCAACCTACCCGAAGATGCGCCCTTACAGGGAAAACCGTGCGCAGGTGCGCTCGTTTGCGCTTTCAACTCAAGTTGAGCAGCGTTATCAACAAGGCAATGAAAGTGAAACCGATACCCATGAACCACTGCATGAAGGTGAGCCGCCGATCCAGGGATTCAAAGCGTTTGTCAATGGCTTCGAATCGTTTGTCGATGGCTTCGAAACGTTTGTCCACAGCCTCGAAGCGCTCTTCCATGGCCTCGAAGCGCTTTTCCATGACCTCGAAGCGCTTTTCCATGGCCTCGAAGCGGGCGTTCATCTCCCGCTGCAGCGCCTCGAAGCGCTTTTCCATGGCCTCGAAGCGGGCGTTCATCTCCCGTTGCAGCGCCTCGAAGCGCTTTTCCATGGCCTCGAAGCGGGCGTTCATCTCCCGCTGCAGCGCCTCGAAGCGCTTTTCCATGGCCTCGAAACGGGCCGCTTCGATTTCCCGTAAAGCCTTGAGTTCTTCTTCAACCCGGACGATACGCTCCAACAACGAAAATTCCCGGGCGCGCAATTCGTTGGTCCGCACGAAGTCCTCCACCACCTGGGTGACCATTTCCTGCACCAGGCGACGAAACGCGGGGTCTTGCAAATCCACCATCTGGGAAGGATTCATGTCCGCCTCCCAGGACCAACATACTTATCCGAGATAGCTTCATTATACCATTTGACTACCCTCCAAGGATGTGCCTATGAAACGCCAACTCCTCCGATTCGCGCTCCTTCTGGCCCTGACAACCGGGCTGTTCGGCTGCCAAAACGGCCAGCCCTCGATAAAGGCCACACCACCCCCTGCAACGTCCACCATGACCCGGC
>JALWJZ010000099.1 GCA_026996855.1 Anaerolineales bacterium | reverse complement strand
CCCCCCATACACCCCCCGCGGATGACGCCGGCCCCGGCAGCGGCATGGGCAATGGCGGCGGCATGGGCGACCACGAAGGCAACACCGGCTCCGGCGGCGGCATGGGTGACCACGAGGACAACACCGGCTCCGGCGGGGGTATGGGCGAAGGCGGCGGCATGGGCAATGGCAGCGGCATGGGCGACCACGACGGTAACACCGGCTCCGGCGGCGGTATGGGCTCCGGCGGGGGTATGGGCGAAGGCGGCGGCATGGGCAATGGTGGTGGCATGCCCTGAGCCTGAACCCGGCGCGTGAACTCCCCGATGCACCCACCCGCCGACGTCGGCGGGTGGGTGTTTTTTTACCTCCGTCTTTTACGTGCCGAACAGGCGGTCGCCCGCGTCGCCCAAGCCGGGGAGGATATAACCCCGGTCGTTCAATTGCCGGTCCAACGCCGCCACCACAATGGGCACGTCCGGGTGCTCCCGGTGCAAAAAAGCCACCCCTTCCGGTGCGGCAATCAGGCCGACGAAGTGTACCCGAGGCACCCCCCACTCCTTAAGCCGAGAAACCGCGGCAGCGGCCGAGCCGCCGGTCGCCAGCATGGGGTCCAGCACCACGGCCACGTCCAGGTGACAGGGCCGGCCCTGGACGGGATCGTAGTATTCCACAGGTTTCAGCGTTTCCTCGTCTCGATAAAAGCCAAAATACCACACCGAAGCCTGGGGAAACACCCGCAAAGCCGCGGGAACCATGCCCAGGCCCGCACGCAAGATGGGCGCAAAGCCCAGCCGGGCGGTGATGCGCCGTCCCTGGGTGCGCTCCAAAGGTGTTTCCACTTCGACCGTTTCTGCAGGCAAATCGCGAAGGGCCTGGTATAGCAAAAAGGGCGTCAAGATCTCCGTGGCCTGGCGCATTCGCTCCGGCGGCGTGTGCCTGTCCCTCAACACGGTAAGCCAATGGTCCACCAGAGGGTGGTCCAACACGTACACCTTCGCGCTCATTCCGCACCTCCACGCATGAGGATTCGCCAAAAGCGCCCCTTCCGCAACACAGCACGGGTGTGCACCCGGGGAAAGGGAGGACACCGTGCCCGTCAAGGCAATCCCCGGGCTTTGGTTCGATGCAAAATCCACAAGAAGAAGGGCGCACCGGCCATGGCCGTGACAACGCCAATGGGCAGGCTTTGGGGACGCAAAGCCATGCGGGCAACCAGGTCGAAAAGCAACAGCGCGGTCGCGCCGTTGAGCGCGCTCAACGGAAGCAGACGACGGTAATCTTCACCAAAGAGACGCCGAACCGCATGGGGCACCATCAGCCCCACGAAGCCGATGATGCCGGCAAAGGCCACCGCGGCCGCGGTGGTCAACGAAGCGGCCAGCAAAATCCCCCGCTTGGCAGGTTCCACGGGCAGGCCCAGTTGATGCGCCTGCTCTTCCCCGAATTGAAGCACGTTCAACGCATGGCCCGCAGCCAGGAGAAGCACGGTTCCCAGCAGGGCGTAAGGGAGCATGGCCACCACCGGTTCCCAGCCAGCCAGGGGCGCACCACCCATCAAATAGGTCAGCGCCCGGCGGATTTCCCCATCGGAACGCAGCATGAGAAAGGAGGTAAGCGAAGAAGCCAGGGCCGACACGGCCACACCGGCCAGAATCAGGGTTTGGGGCGGCAGGTAACCGTCTACCCGGGCCAGTGCGTACACCCCGGCCACGGTGACGGAAGCCCCCACGAAGGCCGCGGCCGGAACCGCGTACATGCCCAGCCAGTGGGTGGGCCAGGAGAGACTCAGGGCCACCACCGCGCCCAGGCCCGCGCCCGAAGCCACGCCAAGGAGGTACGGCCCGGCCAGGGGATTGCGAAACAACCCCTGATACGCCGCGCCGCTGATGCTCAGGCTCATGCCCGTCAGAGCCATGAGCACGGCATGAGGAAGGCGTAAATCGAAGAAAATGGTCGGCATGTAGGAAGGCACATCGCCCCCAGCGAGCAGGCCGAACCACCGTTCCCCCAACATACGCAACATGGCCCCAGGAGGAATGTCCACCGCGCCCAGACCCACGTTCAGGACCAGGGCCGTGAACAACATCCCAAATTGCACCATCACCAGGGAAACGCGCCGCATCCTGCATCCTGTTTGCAGAGGCTGGCCCAAGTGTACCACTTTTCAACAGCCCTCCTCCCGGGGTACAATGAAACCACCCGCAGGGCAGCCCCGGCGGCATCCCCCTGCCGAGGCCCCAGACAAACCTGCGCCAAGGAGACCCCCATGCCCGTCAAGACGCCCACACGCGACCGACTGCGCACCCCCACGGCCCGGCCCCAGCGCCGACCGGAATGGCTCAAAGTCCGCATGCCCACGGGCGAAACCGTGGCCTGGCTGCGGGGCCTCATGCGCAGCAAAACCCTGCACACCATTTGCGAAGAGGCCCACTGCCCCAACATCGGAGAGTGTTGGGGCCACGGCACTGCGACCTTCCTCCTGCTGGGCGACGTGTGCACCCGTACCTGCGGCTTCTGCGACGTGAAACACGGACGCCCCGGCCCCGTGGATTGGGACGAACCCGAACGGGTGGCCCAGGCCGTGAAAGCCATGGGCCTGCGCCACGCGGTCATCACCAGCGTGAACCGGGACGAACGGGGCGACGGCGGTGCACCCATCTTCGCCATGGTCATCCGCCGCATCCACGACCTGGTGCCCGAATGCTCCGTGGAAGTGCTCATCCCAGATTTCAAAGGCCGCATCGAAGCCCTGCGCATCGTCATGGAGGCCCGGCCCGAAATCCTCAACCACAACGTGGAAACCGTCCCTCGGCTGTTCAAGACCGTCCAACCCCAGGACGATTACGCATGGGCGCGCACCATCCTCACCACGGCAAAGAAACTGGACCCGGACGTGCTCACCAAATCGGGCATCATGGTGGGCCTGGGCGAGACCATGGAGGAGGTAAAGGCCGTATTGCGTGACCTGCGCGATTGGGGCGTGGACATCGTGACCATCGGCCAGTACCTGCAACCCAGTCGGCGGCACCTGCCCGTGGCCCGCTTCTACCATCCCGACGAATTCGCAGAGCTCAAAGCCTACGGACTGGAATTGGGCTTCAAATGGGTGGAAAGCGCGCCCCTGGTCCGCTCTTCCTATCGGGCGGAACAGCAAGTGCGGGCCTTGAGCGCGATTTATCGCAAAAGGATAGGGAAGCGGTAAGGCGGTAAAGCGTAAGGGGAAAAGGCAAGTTCATGAAGGGCCGGTCGGGCAAAGAACCAGTGGCTATGCGCAACCGGCCCTCGCTTCCCGAGAAGCGGCCAACGAGTCAAGGCTCCCCAGGGGGATGCCGTCGGTTCCCTCTCCCCGGGGATCGACTACCTGGCACCCAAGCGCGCTTTCACCTCCCCCAACTCTTCCAGCGTGCCCAAAACCGTGAGCACATCGCCTACCCGCACCCGCGTGGCGCCTCGGGGGATGAGGTACTCGCCTCCCCGGTGGACGGCCAGCACCAGCACATGGGGAGGCAGGCCCAGATCCCGCAAGCGTTTGCCATCCAGGGAAGGATTTCGGATGACCAACTCCAGAATATCCTGATTGTCTTGGGTCGAGGTGAGAAGGTGGAGCAAATCGGGGTTCCGGGCCATGAGCGCGATGAAGGTAGCCTGCGCCTCCAGAGGCGAAACGCACAACACACCCATGCGTTGCAATTGCACCCGCGTGGCCGCGTCCGCGCCCAGGGCCAGTACCCGCTCCACCCCGAAAATTTGGCGAGCCAATCGCGCCCATTCCAGGGTTTGGACCGGGTCGGTGACGGCCACAATGACCGTATGAGCGCCGTCCAAATACGCGTCCAGGTCCGAAGGCGCGAGCCGGACCGCATAGGCCTCAAAACCCTGCTTCCGTGCGGCCTGCACCCGCTCCGCGTCTTCGTCCAAAAGCACCACCGACATACCATGCCCTCGTAGATGGCGGGCAATTTGCATGCCCAGGGCATTGCCACCTACTACAATGACGGGCCTTGCCTGTTGCATCGCAGAAGCCGGCATCCACCAAGAAAAGAGCATAGGCGCCACCATCACGGTGACAACGGCCATGAGAATCAGCACCATGACCATGGCTTCGTCCAAAAGACCCAAATCAAAGCCGATTTCGGCCGCGGCCACGGTCAAGGACAACTGTGCCGAAAGCAACGCGCCCCCTGCCAGTCCCTCCCGCAGGGAAAAGGCCCGAGCAAAAACCAATCCAGGGACAATTTTCGTCCCAAAGGCGGCCAGGGTAATCAGCACCAACAACAGTCCAATTTCCGGCGCCACTGAAAAGGCCTTCAAGTTGAATCGTACCCCCACCATGATGAAAAACACGGGGATGAAAAAGCCATATCCCATGCTTTCCAACTGATGCTTGACCGGATGCTCTTCCCCTTGAATGAGCATGGAAATCAACAACCCAGCCAAAAAGGCCCCCAAAATGATTTCCGCTCCCAAAATTTCGGCCAAGGCCACAAAGGTCACCAACAAAAGGAAGGCCACACGGACGTGAATTTGCGTGGTGGTGTTGCTCAACTCTTCCAGCAAAGGCCGAACCCCGGGCAAAACCAGCACACCCAACCGATAGAGCGCGAACAAAAACAAGAACAACAAGCCCACCAACAAAATTTCAAAAGTGATGCCCTTGGACAACACGGCCACCTGAAGGGTAATCAGAATCATGGTCACAAAATCGGCCACCAGCGCCGCAATGAGCAAAGTTTGCCCATACCGACTCCCCAACAAACCCCGTTCCTTGAGAACGGGCATGACGACACCCAGGGAAACCGTTGCCAGAACCAAACCAAGAAAGGTGGGCGATGCAATCCAACCCACGGCCCACATCCCCCAGGCCGTTGCCATGGTCAGCGCCAGGGTGAGCAGGAAGTACATCAGGCCCAAACGCAACGGCGTCCTCGTATCCTCGGCCTTTGCCGAAGCGCGCGTCACGCGTTGCCCCAAACCCAGGGCTCGAATGTCAATCTCCAGCCCGGCCAAAAACATCAAAATCACCAGCCCAATCTCGGCCAGCAAATCCAGGAAAGGGTCTTCGGCCGGCACCAGGTTTAAACCACTGGTTCCCACCGCAATGCCGGCGGCAATTTCTCCCACCACCACAGGAATGCGCACGCCCGGTATGCGGCTAAAGAGCAGAGGCACCGCAACGGCCAAAAGCAAAACCAACGCCAGCCCCACAAAGCGAGGGCCTTCCACGCCTACGCCACCAATGCCCGACCACGTTTGAAAAAGCCACATACATTCCTCCTATCCGAAATCCTCGTCAAGGGTCCCCCTTATGTCCTTCCGGGGCCCAATTTCCTTCAACCATACCCGGTTTTTTCTCGAAACGGAAGGGGGATTTTGCCTTTTGCATCGTATGGTACAATGAGAAACACCGCGATTTTGAGGGAAAACCCATGGACCCCATGAACATCCGAAAAACCATCCGTGCCAAGCGCCTCGGGATTCTGATTCGAGACGCCCGCATGGTGGCCGGACGCACCCTGAAAGACTGCGCCCGTGCCCTGGGCTTCTCCCCCCGAACGCTACGGGCCTACGAGCAAGGGAAACAAGCCCCCAGCCTCCCGGAACTGGCCGCCCTGGCCTACTACCTGCGCCTGCCCATCGAACATTTCTGGCGCAACGAGGTCCGTTCCGACGACCCCCCACCCGTAGAGCAATGGCCCCTGGAAGAAATGCTGGAAACCTACAACCTGGCCATTGCCGAACGGTTGCGCAAGGCCCGGGAAGAAAGAGGTTGGCGTTTGCAAACCCTATCCCAAAAGACCCACATCCCCGTTTCTCGCCTCAAACGCTACGAAGCCGGCACCCATCCCATCCCCGTGCCCGAACTGGAAATCCTGGCCGAAGCCCTGGGCATTCGCATTAGCGCCTTTTTCGAAGACGCACCCGGCGCCCTGGGGGATTGGATTCGCAGCCAACAACGTTTGCAAGGGTTCCTGAACCTGCCCGAAGACCTGCAAGAGTTCGTTTCCCACCCTGTGAACCGGCCCTATCTAGAAATCGCACAGCGTCTCAGCCAGTTGCCCGTGGATCGCCTGCGGGCCATCGCCGAAGGTTTGCTGGAGATCACGTTATGACGGACCTGGAGAAGCATATCCTGGTGGCCTTGGAAGACCTTCCCCCAGAGGAGAGGCGAGAATTCCTGGAAATGCTGGGGGGCGGAAAGGCCACCCCGGGCCTGGAGGGCCTGGATGAACTCCTGGAACCTCTGGAGGAGGACCTGGAACTCCTTGGTCTCCAGGCTTTGGAGAAGATGGAGGCTTTTTATCGCGCCGCCAAGCAACCCCTCGAAGCCGACCGCATCCGCAACGACCGGGCCGTTCTGCTTCTGGAAATGGACCGCCCTCAGGAAGCGCTGGAACTGTTGCAGGGACTGCCGGAGCGGTTGCAAAAACAGGGCCAGTATTTCGGAGCAGCCCTGGCCTGGGGGAACCTGGGAAACGCTCTGGAGCGCCTCAAGCGCTATAAGGAAGCCGAGCAAGCATACCGCCATTGCATCGCCCTGTGGAAGGAGCACGCGCCGGACACCCCCGAAAACCGGGAAATGCTTGCCGAGGTCTACCGGGGGCTGGCCGCGGTGCTTCTCTTGCAAGAGCAACCGCGGGAGGCCCTGACCTGGATGGGGAAAGCCATGCTTTTGCACCCCAGGAACCCGCTGGAAAGGTTCATCGCCTGGGGTATTCGTTTGATTACCTCGACCACGTCATAAAACCCCCTTCGTTACGGGACCGAATCGCAAGCGGTCCCGCATTTTGTTTTCGGGAACCTCTACCATGCCCAAGGTTGCATCTCCTTTACCCTCGCCCCCAAAGGCTCTGTCCAAACCCCGGCCTTCTACCGCGTGCCCTTGCCGGAGGTGAACCGTGCCCCAGGAATCTCCCTTTTCGTCCCGGCCCGGCATCCGGCTGGCCACCCCCGCGGACACGGTATCCCTGCGCTCGCTCCTCTACCTGGGGGAACACGTGTACTTCTTCCCCGGGTGGTCACCCCTGGAAGCCTGGCTCCGAGAAGAGCCCTGCCTGGTGCTGGAACGGGGTCGCCACATCACCGCGGCCCTGGCCTGTCCACTGGAAACCGCGCGCACCGCGTGGGTGCGGCTGTTCGCGGTCCATGCCCACGTCTCACCACAACGCGCCTGGCATTTGCTATGGGAAGCCATGCAAAAGGAACTGGCCGAACGAGGGGTGGAATACGTCATGAGCCTGGGTATTTACGGGTGGCTGGAAGAACTGTACCGGGGGAGTGGCTTCCAGCCACGAACCGAGGTGGTGACCCTGGCGTGGGAGGCCCCGGCCGCGCCTCTGCCCCCGCCCCCGCCACATCCGCAAGTCACCGTGCGGGACATGACCCCCGGAGACCTGGACGCGGTGGCCGAAGTGGACGCACGGGCGTTCCCTCCCGAATGGCGAGTTTCCAAGGCCCTGCTCAGGTCCTCTCTGGACAACCTGCTCCTGGGGCTGGTGGCCGAAACGGAAGGGCGCATTGTGGGACATGTGCTCGTCCTGCCCACCTCGCGTGGCTGCCACATCGCCCGCCTGGCCGTAGAGCCCGCCTGGCAAGCGCGCGGGGTGGGGCGCACCCTGGTGACCTTTGCCCTGGCCCGGGCCCAATCCCAAGGATGCCGGCTCGTCACCGTCAACACCCAGGTGGACAACGGCCCGGCCCTTTCCCTATACCGGCGTCTGGGTTTTTGGGGCACCGGCCAGCGCCATCGGGTCTGGCGGTACGTGCTTCCCGCCACCACCGCCCCCGAAATCCGGCAGACCGCATACCCGCTGCCGGAACGTACCCTGTAGGCACGCGCGACGGTTCCCAAGCCGGCTCATACACCCTTTTATCCCCAGGACGAAGGGATGCGCATCTTCTCCGGCATCGACCTGGTGGAAATCCCCCGTTTCCAACGGGTCCTGGCACGCCACCCCGCAGGCCTGCAACGCCGCGTCTTCACCCCGCGGGAATGGCAACTGTGCCGGGGCCGGACGACCTGCCTGGCCCTGCGCTTCGCGGCCAAGGAGGCCGCGTCCAAGGCCCTGGGTACGGGCATCGGTCCCGTGGGCTGGAAGGAGATGGAAATCCTGGCCGACCCACGGGGCGCGCCGGTGTTGCATCTGCATGGCCGCGCCCTGGCCCGCGCCCGGGAACTGGGCTGGCAGGCCTGGAGCGTCAGCCTGTCCGACACCGAGCACTACGCCGTGGCCGTGGTGGTGGCCATAAGCATGGTATGATAAAAAGGGGGCATCGGCATGACCCTCGCATCGGAGGTGCACCTTAAATATACGCGAACGCCTATACCGGGCGATGCTGGGTCAAATCCAGGCCGAAAGGACTTCGGCCTCTCGCTGACCGGGTATGTCCCGCAAGCCCGAATAAACCTGCAGAGCGGGCATACCGCAAGGCCGATGCGGCTTGGGGTATGCCCCCTTGCATGCCAAGGAGGCGTCTCATGCAACCTTTGAAACCCCATGAAGCCCGAGAAGCCTTGAAGAAACTGAACGCATCCCTGGAACACCCCTGGACCCTCCAGGACGGCAGGCTGACCAAGACTTTCGAATTCCGCAATTTCGTGGAAGCCTTCGGCTTCATGACCCAGGTGGCCCTGCTGGCCGAAAAGCACAACCATCACCCCGAGTGGTGCAACGTCTACCGCCGGGTTACCATTGCCCTGTTCACCCACGAAGCCAAAGGGCTCACGCAAAGGGACTTCGACCTGGCCCGAGCCATCGAGGCCCTGACCCGGTAGGCTCCGGCCTCAGACAAACGCCCCACCCCTATTTCCATCGTGTGGGAAAGGAGGGCCCGTCATGCGCTTCTTCAACGAATTCCTGGGCGTGGAAATGGAAGTGCCCGACCCGCCGCGGCGCGTCGTCTCCCTGGCACCGGACATGACGGACATGGTCTTTCGACTGGGCCGTGGGAAGGACCTGGTGGGCGTGAGCCTGTATTGCTGGCGTCCCCAAGGGCAGGTGGAACACCTGCCCCGAGTGGGGGCGTACCTGAAGGTGGTGTGGGAACGCCTGGAAAGCCTGCAACCCGACCTGGTACTGACCACCCTGGGCGCGCAGCGGGAAACCACCCGGGAACTGTTGAAACGAGGGTATCCGGTGGTGGCCCTGCCCGTGCCCCTTTCCCTGTGGGGTATTCTGGAAAACCTGCGACGGCTGGCCGCGGTGCTGCAGGCGCTGGAAAAAGCCGAAGAGGAAAACGCCCGCTTAACCGCCCGCCTCATGGAAGTGCGGGGCGCCCTGGAGGGTATGCGGGTGTATTGGGAAATCGACCTGGGCGGGCCGATTACCGCGGGGGGCATGACCTACGTGAGCGACGCCCTCCACTGGCTGGGCCTGAACAACATTTACGCGAACCATCCCCAGGGTTACTTCCAACCCAACGACGCGGAAACCCGCCGACGTCGGCCCGACCTCATCCTGTACGAACCCAAACGCACCCGCACCCCCCAACCGGAGCGATGGGAGGCCATGCTTCGCAAACGCCTGGGGCTGGAACACGTGCCCATCGTGGTCCTTCCCCACGACAGCCTGGCCCACTACGGCCCCGCCCTCCTGGACGAAGTGCTCCCCCTGGTGGTGGAAGGGGTGCGCCACCGCCTCGGTACCAAAAGCGATGCATCTGCTGACCCCAAGAATCGCTATACTTGAAACGAACATCGTTCGGTAACGATGAATGAAAAGGAGGGTCCCCTATGGTTGAAAAGGCCCTTGGGGTGCTCAAACGAGCACGACGTTTGGTCACCGAGGATGGGAAAACCGAATGGATTTTATTGCGCCCGGAAGACTGGCAGGCCCTGGTCGAACTCCTTGAGGACCTGGCCGATGTTCGGTTGATGCAAGCGGTGGAACAGAAGGACGAATTCATCCCCTGGGAGGAGGCCGAGCGTATGCTGGAGGCCGGGGATGTACCGGATTGAAATTGCCAAAAGCGCCCTCAAGTCTTTGCTGCGTATACCACCACCTTACCAACAACGAATTCGCGACAAGATTCGAATTCTTTCCACTACGCCCCGTCCCTCTGGTTCAAAGAAACTCAAAGGGTCCCGAAACCGATATCGGATACGCATAGGGGATTACCGCGTCCTGTACACCATCCACGACAAAGGACGCCTGATTCGCATCGTCGTCATTGCCCGTCGCCGAGAAGCGTACAGATAATCCCCGACCAAAACCAGGGCCCAGGTGCTGCACACCAAAAATTTGGGACTGTACTGGTTCGACACCCCTCTGGTCCTTCCAAAGCGGCGCCAAGGCGCCGCATTCCAAAGCAAGGGCGCACAGCCATGCGCCCTTACCGCCCATCCGCCTTACCGCTTTCCCGCCCTACCGCTTTATCGCTCTACCGCCTTATCGCTTTATCGCAAATTCGCCCATCCGCCCATTCGCCCATTCACCCGATTTCAAAGCGGCGCCAAGGCGCCGCACTCCCAAAATCCGCTCATCCGCAAATTCGCAAATTCGCATATTCGCCCCATTCGCCCATCCGCCCATCCCCCTACAACACCCCCTTGCTGCTGGGC
>JALWJZ010000098.1 GCA_026996855.1 Anaerolineales bacterium | reverse complement strand
CCTCAGCCAACTCCTCCACCCGCTGCTCCGTCCGCTTCTGCGCCTCGGCCAGGGCGCGCACCTCGGCTTGCGTCTCCTTCAACGCCTCAGCCAACTCCTCCACCCGCTGCTCCGTCCGCTTCTGCGCCTCGGCCAGGGCGCGCACCTCGGCTTGCGTCTCCTTCAACGCCTCAGCCAACTCCTCCACCCGCTGCTCCGTCCGCTTCTGCGCTTCGGTTAATTCACGAATCTGCTGGTCGGTGCGTTTTTGCGCCTCTACCAACTCCATAACAAGGGTCTTCAGTTCGTTGAACTCCGTTTTCGTGACTTGCTGCTCGAAATGGGCGCGTTGCCGCTCCATTTCCTCTAAGAGCAGCAAAATGACCTCTCGCAAATTCGGGTCAATTTCCGCTATCTTACGCAATAAAGCCACCCGAACGGTCATCTGAAACCTCCCACGAATTCTGAAACCAGTATACCAAAATCTTCACCCGAACAAATCCTCATAAGCCACCTTGGGGAAAACTTGCAATTTTCCTCCAATCGTCGCATCCACCACCCGCCGCCCGGCCCTTTCAAAGGCTTCTCGGGCCATGCGATAGGCCATTTCCGAAGTCGCCAGGTCGGGAAGTTGCCAGCGGAAGCCCTTTCCGAAATAGTTGGGCAGGAAGTGGTTGGGGTCATCGCCTTCCGAGACCACTTCCTGGTTGGGCGGCCCCTGGGTGGCAAAATAATGGTCCACGCCCACGAGGATGACCTCGTCGAAGCCCATGTGATAGGCCAGTTGCAGGGCCACGTAGGTTACTGTGGCACCCTCCCACAGGCGGCCCCGGGCGTCGGTGGCAAACTTGGGTCCCATGTAGGTGGTGAACAGGAACACCGTGCGTTCATCCAGGGGAATCCACCGTCGCGCCCGCCAGGTGAAGAACTTCCACATGGGCAGTGCCCGTAAATCGTCGGCACATTGCTGGATGACCAGGTCGTTCACCGAAACCAGATACGTGGTATGGAACCCCCACTCCGGGAAAGCCAGGTAGACCCGGTTCAGGCCGAAGGTGATTTCGTTTCGGAGTTTGGAAACATCCGTGCGGCGCAAACTGGGCCCGTTGCCGATGATGAAAGCCCGCTGGCCTTTGTGCCGGTCCTTGAACGCGGCCAGGCGGCGCTTGCTTTCCAAACGCCAAGGATGGAATGTGGCCGCAGGCCATTGGGGAAGCCATTGCAAGGTATGGTACAAGCGCAACAGCCAGGGCCGCCAGGTTTCCGGTACGGCTCGTTTCACCCAGGTTTTCCAAGCCATATCGCTTTCCCTCCGCTGTAAAATGAGCAGTTCATGCCTCTCATCCTCTGCCAAGAGAGTATAATGGGGGCCGCTACCCTGGACATATAGACCTTTGCGTTTCAGGAGGACAATTCCATGACCGCATCTAAGTATCATATCAAGGACCTGGCTTTGGCCGAAGCCGGCCAGCAGCGCATCGCCTGGGCCGAACGGGACATGCCCGTGTTACGCCAAATTCGCGAGCGCTTCGCCCGGGAAAAGCCCCTGAAGGGCATCCGGGTCGCGGCCTGCCTGCACGTGACCACGGAAACGGCCAACCTGATGCGTACCCTGAAGGCCGGGGGGGCGGAAGTGGTGTTGACCGCGTCCAATCCCCTTTCTACCCAGGACGACGTGGCCGCGGCCCTGGTGGTCTACGACGACATCCCCGTGTTCGCCATCAAGGGCGAAGACACCGAAACCTACTACCAGCACATTCACGCCGCGCTGGACTTTCACCCCCACATCACCATGGACGACGGCGCGGACCTCATCAGCACCCTGCACAAGGAGCGCCGCGAGCAACTGGCGGAAATCATCGGAGGCACCGAGGAGACCACCACGGGCGTCATTCGGCTGCGGGCCATGGCCGACGACGGCGCCCTGGCCTTCCCCGTCATCGCAGTGAACGACGCCATGACCAAGCACCTCTTCGACAACCGCTACGGAACGGGCCAATCCACCTGGGACGGCGTGCTCCGGGCCACCAACATCCTCCTGGCCGGGCGCACCGTGGTGGTGGCCGGGTACGGTTGGTGCGGCCGTGGGGTGGCCATGCGGGCCGAAGGCCTGGGCGCGCGGGTCATCGTCACAGAGGTGGACCCCCTGCGCGCGCTGGAAGCGGCCATGGACGGCTACTGGGTGATGCCCATGAAGGAAGCGGCCAGGGTGGGCGACGTGTTCATCACCGTGACCGGCGACATCCACGTGCTGGACCGGGAGCACTTCGAAGTGATGAAGGACGGCGCCATCATGGCCAACTCGGGCCACTTCAACGTGGAAATCAACATCCCCGCGCTGGAGGAAATGGCCGTGGCCAAGCGCAAGGCCCGACCTTTCGTCGAGGAATACGAAATGCCCGACGGTCGGCGCCTGTACCTGCTGGCCGAGGGGCGCCTGGTGAACCTGGCCGCGGCCGAGGGGCATCCGGCCAGCGTCATGGACATGTCCTTTGCCAACCAGGCGCTGAGCGTCGAGTATCTGGTGAAAGAGGGGCGGAACCTGCCGCCCAAGGTGTATTCGGTTCCCAAACACCTGGACGAAAACGTGGCTCGTTTGAAACTCCAGGCCATGGGCATTGAAATCGACACCCTGACGCCGGAGCAGGAAAAGTACCTGCACTCCTGGGAAATGGGCACCTGAAACCCCACCCAAGCCCCCGGGCCGCCGGGGGCTTGCTTTTTTAGAAAAAACCGACCAAAGGCCTTTCTGTGAGGGAGCACCATGCACGTGGTCAAACGTCATCCCATTACACCCTGGCTCATGGTGGCCGCAGCCGGATTGATGGTGGTGGGCATCCTGGGTGGCTTGCAGCGCCTGGGCTGGCCCCTTGGCCTTCCTTTGGCCGGGCCGGTGGTCTTTCACGGTCCGGTGATGGTGGTGGGGTTCTTCGGCGCGCTCATCTCCCTGGAGCGCGCCGTGGCTATGGGGCGCACCTGGATGTATCTGGTGCCGCTGCTGCACGCGGTAGCCGGGTGGGTCTGGGCCTTTCAAGGGCTGCCGCCCGCAGGGCTGCGCGGCCTCACCCTGATTGCAGCGTTGAGTTATCTCGCGCTGGCGCCCCCTATGCTGCGCCTGAGCCGGGCGTTGTATACCCAGGTCATGGTGGCGGGCATCGGGGCCTGGGCCGTGGCCGGGCTCCTGCTGGCCCTGAACCAACCCATGCACCGGGTAGCCTTATGGTGGATTGCCTACTTCGTATTCACCATTGCCGGCGAACGGCTGGAATTGGGACGGCTCACCGGTGCCGCGCAGCGATTTGGCAAATGGCTGGCAACGATCATGGCCGTGTACGTGGCCGGCCTGGTGTTGGTCCTCTTCACTCCCTGGGGCTATCCCGTCATGGCCCTGGGGCTGATGGGCACCGCGCTGTGGCTGCTCCGCTTCGACGTGGCCTGGGTGAGTATCCGCCACCCCGGGCTTTCCCGCTTCATCGGCTCCTGCCTGCTCACCGGCTACGTTTGGCTTCTGGTAGCCGGGGTCATCCTGAGCACGCCCTTACGGGGCTGGCTGTACGACGCGGCCCTGCACAGCGTCATGTTGGGCTTCGTGTTCGCCATGGTCTTCGGCCACGCGCCCATCATCTTCCCCGCCCTGTTGGGGCTGCCCTTGCGCTTTCATCCCGTGCTCTACGCACCCCTGGCCCTGTTGCACCTTTCGGTGTTGCTGCGGGTCGCGGGCGACGTAGCCCAGCAGGCCCCCTGGCGCCTGTGGGGTGGTATGGGCAGCGGCCTGGCCATTTTGCTCTACGCGCTGAGCATGGTCACCCTGCGCCTTCTGGAAAGGCGGGGGACGCACTCAAAAGTTGCCAGAGACGTCACAGGCTGACGGCCGTCGGCCGACCGCGGTTGTGCATGGGCCTGAGCAGACCCGAATAAAAGAGATAACGATGCAAGCGTCTTTGCCGCTTGCGTCGTTATCTCTCTCTCTCTTCTTGGTCGGCTTGATTTCGGCAACATGTGCATGCATCCGAAAACGGGGATGACCCCTTTCCCCCGAAAGGGCAGGTATAATCCCAAGCACCGGCCGTCATCAACGGCCGCGTCGAAGAGGAAGAAGCGCCGTGGCCCGAACTTCCGCTTATCAACGCGAGTGGCTGTATGGCCGCCAGGCTGTGTACGAGGCGCTGCGCGCGGGCCGGCGCCGTTTCTACCGCCTGTGGGTGGCCGAAACCGCCCGCATCACCGGTCGGCTGGACGACATCGTCAACGACCTGGCACCCCGCCGGGGCCTGACGCCCGAATTTCACCCCCGGGAGGCCCTCACAGCCCAGGTGGGCCACGAACACCACCAGGGGGTGCTGTTGCAAACCGGGCCGTATCCGTATGCGGATTTCCCCACTTTGCTGGAGGCCGCACGAAACCGGTCCGAACCGACCTTCTTGCTGCTCCTGGACCGGCTCCAGGACCCCCGAAACGTGGGCGCGGTGTTGCGCACCGCGGAGGCCGTGGCCGTGCACGGCGTGGTGCTGCCCTACCGCCGACGCGCGGGCATCACGCCCACGGTGGTGCACGTGTCCGCGGGGGCTTCGGAGCACCTGCAGGTGGCCACCATGAACCTGGCCCAGGCCATCGAACGGCTGAAAGACGCCGGCGTGTGGGTCCTGGGGCTGGATGCCGGACCCCAAGCCCGGGATTGGGACGCCTCCTGGGCGGGGGGACCTTTGGCCCTGGTGGTAGGCAGCGAAGGCGAGGGCCTGCAAGCCCTGGTGCGGGAAAAGTGCGACCTGCTCCTGCGCCTGCCCATGTACGGCCGGGTAGCCTCCCTCAACGCTTCGGTGGCGGCCTCGGTGGCCATGTATCTGATACGCATGGCTCGGGGCGCTCCGCCCCATAGAACGAATGCATGAACGGGGCATGCCCCTGTGCCTTCGTTTCTCCAAGTCCCGAGCAGGGACTGGACAGGTCCCGAAGGAGCACGCATCACTCGGAGGACGTATGCAAACCCTCAACCGTTATGTCTTCCTCACCCTCGTTGCCGGCCTGGTTTGGGGGGTGGACCAAATCACCAAATTTTGGATTCGCCACACCCTGCAACTGGGCGAATTTCGATTGCTCCTGCGCGAGCCGGTACCGGTACGCCTGGTTCACTGGTTCAATCGCGGCGGCGTCTTTGGCCTGGGACAAAACTGGAGTTGGCTCTGGACGCTGCTGGCGTTGAGCATCACCCTGGTTTTGCTGCGTTATTACCCCCGGTTGGCCAGTTCACCGGCTTTGCGGTGGGGTCTGGCCCTTCAACTCGGCGGTGCCTTGGGCAACCTTACCGACCGCTTCCTGCTGGGTCACGTCACGGATTTCATCTCGGTGGGCCGCTTTCCCATTTTCAATGTGGCGGACATGGCCATTACCCTGGGTATCTTTTTGCTGCTCATCGGGACATGGAAACACGAAATCGAGGCGCAGGCGCAGGCCCAGGCCGAAGCCCTTGCCCCGCCCGTTGAAACGGCAACGGCGGGCGAATCGCTGGTGGGCGAAACCGCTCCTGCTCCTATTCCGCCCCCTGCCCCGGAGTTTGAACCCCCACCGATGGAGCACGAAGCAGGGGAATAGCCTCTCTCGGGACAACTGCAGTCCGAATCGGGCGCGGGGCGCTTGAAAGATAAAAGATGGAGCCGTTCGCCGCTCTATCTTTATGTTTCACTTCTCGAACAAGGCCTTCACCTCCTCCTCCGTCATCCCGGCCGCGGGGAAGAACAAGGGACGGCCGTACTCCTCCACGCCGAAACGGCCGATGCGCTCCTGGGTTTCCGGATCCAGGAAGAAAGCCACCAGGGCTTTTCCCCCCTCCGCGTTTACATGGGGATACCGCTCCGGGTTCACCCGCATGATGTGGTACAGGTTGAGCAAGGCCGGGTCCCCCTCGAAAACCACCTCGAGGGCCAAAACCCCCTTCAGAGCCAGAAAGGTACCCCGGTCGGTCAGGGTGTAGGCGTTCTTTTCCGAGGCCACCTGCAACGTAGCGGCCATCCCCTGGCCGGTTTCCAGGTACCAGGGTTCCTGGAACGGCGCCAGGCCGGCTTGCTCCCAGATGCGGCGCTCCCGCTTGTGAGTGCCCGAATCGTCCCCCCGGGAGACGAACAGGTGCCGGGCCTGGGCAATGCGCCGGAAGGCTTCGGCCACGGTCCGGGCTTCGCGAACCCCGGCCGGGTCCGAGGGCGGCCCCACCAGCACGAAGTCGTTGTACATCACCAGGTGGTAATCCACCACCCATCCCTCGTCCACCAGAGGGCGCTCGGCCTCGGGCGCGTGGGTCAAAAGCACGTCCGCGTTGCCCTCTTTCCCCATACGCAGCGCCTTGCCCGTGCCCACCGCGATGATTTTGACCCGATACCCGGTCTTCTGTTCAAAGGAAGGGAGCAGGGCGTCCAGCAGGCCCGAATCGTAGGTACTGGTGGTGGTGGCCAGGAGAATCTCCCGCTGCGACGGCTGCTCCGGCCCCGAACACGCGGCCAGGGCCCCCAACAACAGCAACCCCAACAAGACCTGCATCAGCCTCTTTACCCTTTGGAGCAACATGGGAAAAACTCCTCGAAATCGGGATGGTCACGGTTATACTGAAAGTATGCTCCTTTGTCGAGGTGGTTGGCAATGCACGAAGCAAATTCCTGCGTGGACATCTTGAACGCCTTGAAGGCCCCCTGGGCCCGACTGGACGCCGAAGGCCGCGTCGTGGAACACCATCCCGAGTTTCCCCCGGTACCCCGCCCGGAACCGGGCACGCCTCTGGCCCGCTGGTTTCCCCGGGTGCCCTGGCCGCCCACCGGCACCGGGCCCTGGCGGTTTCCCCTGGACCCCGGACGCACCCTGCACCTGTGGCCCGTCGAAGGGGGCTACCTGGCCGTGCTGGAGCGTCACGGCTCGGGGCTGGCCACCATGCCCGTCCCCGGCGGGAAGGCCTTCCTCAACATGATGGTGCACGAACTGCGCCTGCCCCTCACGCCCATCCGGGGGTACGGCGAACTCATGAAGCAGGGGGTGCTGGGCGAACTCTCGGACCAGCAACGGAAAATCCTGGACACCATCCTGGCCAACGTGGCCCGTATGAACCGCCTGCTGGAGCGGCTTTCCCTGTTGGGGAAAATCGAATCCGCCGCGCTCAAGGTGGATTACCAAACCGTGAACGCCGACTTCTTGATTCACGAGGTGCTGCGGGAACACCAACGGGCCCTGCAAGAGGCGGATTTGCGCCTGGAAGTCCGCCTGGCGCCCCACCTGCCCCCCATCTGGACGGACCCCACCTGGGCCCAATGGGTGCTGAATGCCCTGCTGGAAAACGCCCGCATGTACACCCCCGCCGGCCACGGGGTGACCCTGGAAGCCTACCCGGAAAACGGGTACGTGGTCCTGGCGGTGACCACCTCCGGCACCGCCGTGCCCGCGGAAGAAGAGGCGCTGGTCTTTCAACCCTTCTTCCGCTCTTCCGACCCGCGCGTGCGGGAACATCGCGGGTGGGGCATGGACCTGTTCGTGGCCTTTCGACTGGTCCGCTACCTGGGGGGCGACATGGGTTTCCAAAACCTTCAGGAGGGAACCCGGTTCTGGCTGAAACTGCCCACGGCTCCCAACGCAGAGTAACCGCGGCTCTGCCTTCATGCAAGGGAAGACGCAAGGCTTTTGGAGTTTGCGGAGGACAGGCACCATGAGGGACCCGGTGTATCTCGACCACGCCGCGACCACGCCCCTGGACCCGCGCGTGCGTCAGGCCATGGCGCCTTTCTGGCAGGAAACCTTCGGCAACCCCTCCTCCCTGCATCGTTACGGCCAGGAAGCCGAAGCCGCGGTGGAAAGCGCCCGCGCCACCATTGCCCGGCTGCTGGGGTGCCAGCCCCACGAGGTCATCTTTACCTCCGGCGCCACCGAGGCCAACAACGCGGCTTTGAAGGGCGTGTTCCTGGAGTTGATGCGCCGGGAGAAGAAGCACCTCGTCGTGAGCGGGGTGGAGCACCCCTCGGTTTTGGAACCGGCCCGACAACTGGCCCTGCTGTTCGACGCGGAACTGACCATCCTCCCGGTGGACCGCCACGGCCTGGTGGACCCGGAGGACGTGCGCAAGGCCCTGCGCGACGACACCACGCTGGTTTCCGTCATGTGGGCCAACAACGAAGTGGGCACCATCCAGCCGGTGCGCCAAATCGCCCGGATATGCCGGGAAGCCGGGGTGCTCTTCCACACCGACGCGGTGCAGGCCGCGCCGCACATGCCTCTGGCCCTGAACCGGGTCCCCGCGCATCTGGTCTCGCTGAGCGGGCACAAGATGTACGGTCCCAAGGGTATCGGCGCGTTGGTGGTGCGCACGGGCACGCCCTTCGAGCCCCTCTTGCGGGGCGGCGGCCAGGAGTACGGCCTGCGGGCCGGTACGCTGAACGTACCGGGCATCGTGGGCCTGGCCCGCGCGCTGGAACTGGCCCACGAGGAGCGGGAGGCCCGCTGGGACCACCTGGTCACCCTGCGGGACCACCTCATCCGGCGCGTACTGGAGCGCATCCCCGACGCTGAACTCACGGGGCATCCCTCCCTGCGCCTGCCCAACCACGCCAGTTTCGTCTTCCCCCAGGTGAACGCGCAGGTGCTGCTGCCCCTGCTGGACCTGGAGGGCTTCGCCTGCTCCTCCGGTTCGGCCTGCAAGGTGGGCGCGGCCGAGCCCTCCCCCGTGCTCCTGGCCATGGGCTATCCGCCGGACCTGGCCCGCGGCGCCCTGCGGGTGACCCTGGGCAAGGACAACACCCTGGAACAGGTGGAAGCCTTCGTGGAAGCCCTGGTACTGGCCGTGGCCAAGGCCCGTAAGGTGTCCGCATAAGATGCACACGCGTTCCAGGAGCCATTCCCGGTTGCCGACCTCGTCCAACGCCTCGGGGAACACCCCTGTATCACCCTGGGTGTGGGTAGGGTTGTTGTTGGTCCCGCCCGTGCTCTTCTTGTTGGGGGTGTTGACCTGGGCCGCCTGGCACGTCGTTTACTGGGACCGCATCTACCCCGGGGTGCATGTGGCCGGGGTGGACCTGAGCGGATTGACGCGGCAGGAGGCCGAAGCGCGCCTGCGCCGGGCTTTCCCCTACCCGGAAGAAGGGCGCATCACCCTGACCTGGCAGGACCGCACCTGGACGTACCGGCCCGTGGAACTGGGCTTCGTCATCGATTACGCCAGCGTGGCCGAAGCCGCGTGGCAGGTGGGCCGCACCGGGCACCTGTTGGAACGCATCCGAAGCCGCTGGCGGGCGTGGCGCCACGGCGTCAACCTGCCCTTGCCGGCCGTCTTCCACCAGGCCTGGGCCTATGCCCGCATCACCAACGACATGGTGCCCTACATCGGTCGGCCGCCCCAGGAGGCCCGCCTGTGGCTGGAGGGAACCCAGGTACGCTACGAACCGGGCCGGGCCGGTCGCGCGGTGGACTGGGACCGCCTGCTGCCGCAACTGGCCCGGAACATGGGCTTGATGCACAACGCCCGCATCGACATCCCCACCGTGAGCGTCCAGCCCGACATCCTGGAGGCCGAGGACCTGGCCCGGCACCTGACCCGCCTGCTGAGCGCGCCCCTGCGCCTGACCCTGCCCGACCCGGCCACCGACGACCCCGGCCCGTGGGAGGTGCCGCCCCAACAGGTGGCCGCCATGCTGCGCATCGAAAAGGACCAGGACGAGCAGGGCCGGTGGCAGTACGTGCTCCGGGCGGACCCCGAACCCCTGCGGCCTTTCCTGAAAACCCTGGCGCCCCAACTGCTCCGGCTTCCCGTCAACGCCCGCTTCACCTTCGACCCCGAAACCCACACCCTGCACCTGCTGGAACCCGCGGTGTACGGTCGGCGTTTGAACATCCCCCAGACGCTGGAAGCCGTGGCCCAGGCCCTGCGCGCGGGCCAGCACGAAGTGACGCTGGCTCTGGATATCCAGCCCCCGCCCGTCACCGACGAGGCCCGGCCCGAAGACCTGGGCATCCGGGAACTGGTGGCCGAACACACCACCTATTTCTACGGCTCCAGCATGGCCCGGATGCGCAACATTCAAATCGCGGGAAGCCGTTTCCACGGGTATCTGGTGGCACCGGGTGAGGTCTTCTCCATGGTGGCCCTTTTGGGGGAAATCTCCCTGGACAGCGGCTACCAGGAGGCACCCATCATCTTCGGCGACCGCACCATCCGGGGCGTGGGCGGCGGGGTGTGTCAGGTCAGCACCACCCTCTTCCGCACCGTGTTCTTCGGCGGCTACCCCGTGGTGGAGCGGCATCCCCATTCCTACCGGGTGTACTACTACGAACTCACCGCCTCGGGACGGGTGGACCCCAAATGGGCCGGGCTGGACGCCACGGTGTACGTCCCCCTGGTGGATTTCAAATTCAAGAACGACACCCCTTACTGGATTCTCATGGAGGTGGAAGTCAACATCCCCCACCGCTACATCCGCTGGCGCTTCTACTCCACCTCCGACGGCCGGCGGGTGGAATGGGGGACCACCGGCTTGCGGGACCGAAAACCGCCGCCGGAACCCCGCTATATCGAAAACCCGGAACTGGCACCAGGCGAAATCCGCCAGACCGACTGGCCCATCGAGGGCGGCACGGTGACGGTGTGGCGTCAGGTCTTCCGCGGGGATCAACTCCTCTTCGAGGACACCTTCACCACCCGCTATCAGCCCTGGCCCGCGGTGTGCGAGTACGGCCCCGGCACGCCGGGTATGC
>JALWJZ010000097.1 GCA_026996855.1 Anaerolineales bacterium | reverse complement strand
GTGTGATGGCCCTGCTCATGCGCATGGCCATCACACCGCTACCCTGGTGGGACATCCTGCTGAGTTTTGGGGCCATGGTCCTGGGCGTGGCCGTGAGTTTCTGGGTGGGCGTGCGCCTGTTTCGGGTGGGTCTGCTCATGTTCGGGAAACGCCCCACCTGGCGGGAGGTGCTGGCCCTGTTGCGGCGGCCGGTGTAATGCCAATTCTCCCATGAGAGGGAACAGGGGAACCAACCCAGACTGCCCTTCCCCAAACCCACCCGGCTCGGAAGGGAAGGCGGACTCCGACCTCATCGTGGTGGGCCGCGGCTCGGCGGGCTTCGCCGCGGTCTTTTGCGCGGCCAAAAAAGGCGAGTGAGGTCTCCTGGTCAACCACGGGCCCATGGGCGGTCCAAAAACGCATCACGGCACAGGGAACCAAATGCGGGTTGCCCGCACTTCCTTTTCGTTATAGGCCACGCCCAAAACCTGAACCGGAACGCCTCGTTTGGACGAAGGAAGGCGAGAGGCCAACTGACGCATGCTCTCGTCACTCTTCCCGGATTGCTCGTTTACGAGGGTATTCGCATCCCAATGGACGATCACCTGCCGCGAGCCTGCGGGTGTTTCGACAACGACCCTCAGGGTTCGCCGGCTCAGGTCCACCGTTTGGACTCGGGCGTAAAAGTTCACGATGTTCGCCCACAAATATTGGATGCGAAAGACGTCAGGCGCGTTTGTAGGATAAACTTGGGCGAAAAAGGCATCCTGAGGCGCCAGGTCCTTCAACGATACCCGGCCCCCTTTCCATAGGAAAGAGGAAGCGTCCACGAGGAAAACCAGGGAATCCCCTTGTTCATCCCGTACCCGAATTTGATGCTTACGCACATCGACTTCAATGATGGTGCCTGCAAAGAAAAGGGTATCTTCCTGATTCAGGCGTTCCAGGTCCAAGTTCAACTCGTCCTCGGCTCGCGATGCTCCTTCCCCATTTTGCTTGAACCGCAGGAGCAAGCGCCGTATGGGAGCGAACAGCAACAGCAAAGCGATACCGCCTGCTTGCCCAACCAATTTCAAGAAAGAACGACGGGTAAGCATGATTCCACCCCCAAAGAAAGGGTTATGCATATACATGAACGGGAATGCGTCCCAAGTGTAGAGGAGCCAGTCGTGCAAAGGCCCGAGGTGTCAAGTCAACCAAGGCGGAACAATAGGTACAAGAACCACAAGCAACGGGCATATGGCAATAATCATATTGTCGTGGACCACAATCGTGTACTTGGACCCACACTGCATTGCCATTACATCGGTCATCAATAATACGATAGTCCCTGTTTGACGGGAAGGTTCGTTCCACACGGGAAACGTCGCAGATTGGGAAACACAATGGACACCAAAAGGCTGCTCTTCACCCTCACGTTGCTGGCCCAGGTTCTCCTCAACGGCTCCTTGGTGCTTCAAATACGGCGACCACGACTGCGCATCTGGCCGCCGCCGGGCAGGCGGAGTTTTGGCTTCGTCTTCACCTGGGGGTTGTTCGCCTTTTCCACCTTCGGCGTGCTTGCCCTGGGCGTGCTGGACTGGAACACCTTCGTCTTCCGCCATCCATCCCGGTTTTGGGTGGCCGTGCCGCTGATGCTGGGGGGCCTGGGCCTGGCCCTGTGGGGCGTGCGCACCCTGAGCGTCCACACCGCGCTGGGCCTGGAAGGGGAACTGGTTACCCATGGCCCCTACCGCTTCACCCGCAATCCCCAGTACGTGGGGGATATCCTGCTGCTTTTGGGCTACGGCCTGTTCACCAACTCCACCCTGGCCCTGGCGGCCGGCGCGTTCGGAAGTCTATGGTTCGTGCTGGCACCCTTTGTGGAAGAGCCTTACCTCCGGGCTCGCTTCGGGCTCGCGTACGAGGCCTACGCGCGGCAAGTGCCCCGGTTCGTGGGATGGCGAAGCGTGAAAGCCCTTTGGCAGGCGTTTCGTAAGATTTGATGGAGGCTCACACAGAGCCACGGAGAGCGCAGAGGCTTTTCCTCGTGTTCTCTGTGTCTCTGTGTGATTCTTACCCCTACCGGGAGAGGGACATGACCACACAGCAACAGGCCACGCTTCACCTCAAAATCGGCGGCATGGCCTGCTCCCTCTGCACGGAAAGCATTCGCAAGGCCTGCGCGCGCAGGAAAGGCGTGCCGGAGGTGCACGTCAGCCTGGCCCACGAGGAAGCCACCACGGGCCTGGTGCATCCCGTCTGGGCCATGGTGGCCATGGCCTTAAACGGTAAGCGCGGTGCTGGCGACCTCGTTCATGATAGGTCGCAGGCGCATCACCACGACCGCGGGTTGAAAAGCGCTCTTGTGATGAGCCGAGGATACGATGGATCTCGAGAGCGTGCGTGGGATTGGGCCCCAAGAGGGCGGCACGAGGCATGAAATTCGTCCGACGAACCCCACCCCTGCTTTCTGCATAAGTCCCGAAAGCCCGCTTACTTCACCGGCCCACGCTCAGACGCAGCGCGTGGCGGCGAGGCAGGCCGGCTTCCAGAATGCGGCGCTGGACCTCTTGAACGTCATAGGGAACCCGGTACCAGGTCCAGGTTTGAGCCTCGGTATCGTAAATGGCGTAAGAGGCACGCGGGTCGCCGTCTCGCGGCTGACCCACTGAACCGGGGTTGAAGAGGCCGCGCAGGGGTACGCGCACCGAGGCCCCACTTTCCTGGGGAAACCAGGTCTGGACCTCTCCCTCCTCCTCAACGAAGGCCATGGCCAGGTGAGTATGGCCGAATGCCCCCCATTGGGTTTCCAAAAGGTGAAGATTGTATTGGGCAATGGTGGAAGTGAGGATGTACTCCTCCAGAGGCTTGCGCAACGAACCGTGAACCAGGGTGACGTCCCATGCAGGCAGCACTTGCATGGACGGCAGGTCTCGCAGGAAGTTCAGGGCCTCTTCGGTGAGTTGCATGCGCGTCCAGGTGAGGGAAAGACGGGCTTCCACGTTGAACCAAGCCAGCGGGAGTTTACCCAGAACGCCGGCATCGTGGTTGCCCAGGAGGCACACCAGGGGTTGCAGGCTTTGGACGCGCTGCACACAGGCCAAAGGGTCGGGGCCGTAGCCGACCAGGTCGCCCAAACACCAGTAAGCATCCACCGGCCCTGCGTGTTCCAGCACGGCTTCCAGCGCCAGGATGTTGCCGTGCACATCGGAAAACACCAGAATGCGCATAGGGGTCCCCTCCTCCATCAGGGTAGCCGCGGCGCGTCATTGAAAACGACATATGGCCCGGACGCCTCGAAGGCGCCTGACAAAACGCGCAGCCCCTTTTAGCCCGGCGCGTCCTGATCGCTCAAATCTCCAGCCCCAAAGGGCCGCGGGAGGGACGCCCGGAGCGAAGCCTCCCAATGGATGCGACCCTGGGCGTCGGCCCTTGGCGCGAAAAGGTGCCCCAGCACCTTTTCACCCTCCTTCGACCTCGCTCAAATCCCCGGCCCCAAAGGGCCGCGGGAGCAACGCCCGGAGCGAAGCCTCCCAATGGATGCGACCCTGGGCGTCGGCCACAACAACGTGCAGGTCGGGCGCGAATTCCCAAAGCACCTGGCGGCAGGCTCCGCAGGGCGCGCCCGCGTTGGGGGTGACCACCACGATGGCCCGAAATTCCCGACACCCTTCGGAAACGGCCTTGACCACCGCGGTCCGTTCCGCACACAGGCCCAGGGGGTAAACCGCGTTTTCCACGTTCACCCCGGTGAAGATACGTCCGTCGGCACACAACAGGGCCGCGGCCACCCGGTACCCCGAATAGGCGGCATAGGCGTGACGTCGTGCTTCCAGCGCGGCTTTTACCAGACGTTGACGTACGGCGTCGTTCAGCATGGCGTGGCTCCTGTTATCGCCGGAGGGCGCGGGCTGGAACAAATCCCGCCGTGGTTCGCTTTCGGGTTGACCATACTCGCCCGACAGCGGGAAGAGATGTTGTACCCGAAAGGCGCCGCCCTCGTGGCATCCCCTGATACAATAGAAAAGCGGTATTTCTTGCTCAGGAGGTTCGTTATGGCGACGCGATACCCGCGACCGGCTTTTGCCGTCATCGGTGGTTCAGGATTGTACCAGATGGAAGGCCTGACCGATGTGGAAACGGTGGAGATGGACACCCCCTTCGGCAAGCCCAGCGCTCCCATCGTCTTGGGCACCCTGGAAGGCCAGCGCATCGCCTTTCTGGCCCGGCATGGCCTCGGGCATCGGTATTCGCCCACGGAGGTGAACTACCGGGCCAACATTTACGCCCTCAAGATGCTGGGTGTGGACACCGTCATCAGCGTGAACGCGTGCGGTTCCCTGCGCGAGGACTACGCGCCCGGCCACATCGTGATTCCCGACCAACTCTTCGATTTCACCAAAGACCGCAAACGCACCTTCTTCGAGGGTGGGCTGGTGGCCCACATCAGCGTGGCCGACCCCTTCTGTCCCAACCTTTCGGCCATGCTGTACCGGGCGGTGAAGGCCACCGGAGCCACGGTGCATCGAGGTGGCAATTTCATCACCATCGAAGGCCCGCGGTTTTCCACCCGGGCCGAATCCAACACCTACCGGGCCTGGGGCATGGACATCATCGGCATGACCACCTCGCCGGAAGCCTTCCTGGCCCGAGAGGCGGAGATGTGCTACGCGGTCATGGCCCACGTGACGGACTACGACGTGTGGCGGGTGAGCGAAGAGCCCGTGACGGTGGAAATGGTCATTGCCACGCTGAAGCGGAACACGGCCATCGTGCAGGAGGCCATTCGCAACCTGGCGCGCGAGTTTCAGCCCATTGTGGAATGCGATTGCCGCCACGCCCTGGCCAACGCGCTTATCACCACGCGCGACGTGGTACCGCCCGATGTGGTGGAACGGCTCAAGCCCCTCATCGAGAAGTACTGGGATTGAACGGGAAAGGGGACGAAAAGGCGGCGGCTTCCGGGCCGCCGCCTTTTTCGCGTTGCAGTTTTTCCCGCTTGTCCCCCAAGGTGGGGCGTGTTATAAGGTTAGGTCGATTTTTTCATCCTTCCTCAGGAGGTGACACCCATGGCCCTGGACCTGCTTCACGTTTCCAACACCTTGTTCACGTCCGAATCGGTGACCGAAGGTCACCCGGACAAGATTTGCGACCAGATTAGCGACGCGGTGCTGGACGCCTGTTTGGCGCAAGACCCTCGTTCCCGCGTCGCGTGCGAAGTCTCGACCAAGACGGGCTTTGTGTTGCTCTTCGGCGAAATCACCACCCAGGCTCAAGTGAACTACGAGGAAATCGCCCGGCAGGTGGTGCGGGAAATCGGCTACACCGACAGCGAACTGGGCCTGGACGCGGAGACCATGGGTGTGCTGGTGTCTATGTCGCGGCAGTCGCCGGACATTGCCATGGGCGTGGACCAGGCCCTGGAGGTGCGCCAGCGCCTGACGGACGACGAGGTGGCCCGCATCGGCGCCGGCGACCAGGGCATGATGTTCGGCTTCGCCTGCAATGAAACGCCCACGTTGATGCCCATGCCCATCTATCTGGCCCACAAACTCACCCGCCGCCTGGCCGAGGTGCGCAAACAGGGCATCCTCCCCTGGTTGCGGCCCGACGGGAAATCCCAGGTCACGGTGGAATACAACCACGGCAAGCCCAAGCGGGTGCACACCGTGCTCATCAGTACCCAGCACGCGCCCGATGTGGACCTGGACATCATTCGGGAGGCGGTCATCGAAGAGGTCATCAAGCCGGTGATTCCCCCGGAACTGCTTCAGGAAACTCGCTACCTGGTGAACCCCACGGGCCGCTTCGTCATCGGTGGGCCCTTGGGCGATGCCGGGCTGACGGGCCGGAAAATCATGGTGGACACCTACGGCGGCATGGCTCGCCACGGCGGCGGCGCGTTCAGCGGCAAGGACCCGACGAAGGTGGATCGCTCGGCCGCGTACGCCGCGCGCTGGGTGGCCAAGAACATCGTGGCCGTGGGCCTGGCCGACCGGGTGGAGATTCAGGTGGCCTACGCCATCGGCGTAGCCGAGCCGGTGAGCCTGCACGTGGAGACCTTCGGCACCAACCGCATCCCTGTGGAAAAAATCGAGGAACTGGTCAAACGCCACTTCGACCTGCGCCCCGGCGCCATCATTCGAGACCTGGACCTGCTCCGACCCATCTACCGGCAGGTCGCGGCCTACGGCCATTTCGGTCGGGACGACCTGGACCTGCCCTGGGAACGCACCGACAAAGCGGAGATTCTGCGGGCCGAAGCCGGCCTGTAGCCGGACAGGCGAAAGCCCGAGGGGTCAAGGCTCCTCGGGCTTTCGTTTTGGGAAAAGGTTTTGGCTCCAATTCCGACGCGAGATAGGCGTCACGAGGCAGGCCGCAGGGCCTCTCCGGTTTCCGGCCGGGCCTGCTCCAGCAACGCTTGCGCGGTGGCCTGCCCCGAAGGGCCGGCGTCGCCCAGCATATGGGCCAGTTCCTGAACGCGCGCTTCCCCCTGCAAGGGCCGTACCCGGGTGACGGTGCGGCCTTGTTGTACCATCTTTTCCACTTTGAAGTGTTGGTGGGCATACGCGGCCAGTTGGGGCAGGTGGGTCACACAGAGCACCTGATGATGCCGGGCCAGCGCGCGCAATTTACGTCCCACCACCGCGCCCATGCGTCCGCCGATGCCCTGGTCGATTTCGTCGAAAATCAGGGTGGGCACGGGGTCCTGCCGGGCCAGGGCCTGGCGCAGGGCCAGCATGATGCGGGCCATTTCACCGCCGGAGGCGATTTTGGCCAGGGGGTGGAAGCCTTCCCCCGGATTGGGCGCGATGAGGAAGGCAACCCGGTCGATGCCGTAGCGGTCGAAGGCCACCCGCTCGCCCGTGGGCAGAAGCAGGCCCTGGGGGTCGGGGCGCAGGGCCACATCCACCCGGAAGCGGGCATGGGGCATGCGCAGGTCGGCCAGTTCCCGCTCCACGGCTTGGGCCAGGCGTTCTGCGGCCGTTCGCCGTTTCTGAGAGAGCTCCCAGGCGACGCGCGCCAACTCCTGGGTCAGGGACTCCAGTTCGGCTTCCCATTGGGCCAGGCGTTCGTCCGCGGTGGTCAGGGTCTCCAATTCGGCCCGGGCCTGGTCCGCGTAAGCCAGCACCGCTTCGATGCTTTCCCCGTATTTGCGTTTCAGGTTTTCGATGAGAGCCAGGCGGGCCTCCACCTCGTCCAGGCGTTGGGGTTCGAATTCCAGGTCTCCGGCGTAGTGGTGCAGGTCGCGAGCCACTTCGCTCAGCACGTCCAGGGCTTCTTGCAGGCGCCGGGCCAGAGCCTCCCGGGTAGGGTCGATACGGGCCATGTCTTCCAGCAGGGCCGCGGCCTGGCCCACCAGGTCCGAGGCCGCGGGGCTTTCGGGCGTCCCTTCGTCCAGGAGTTGCAGGGCTTCCTGCACCCAACGGGCCAGGCGTTCGGCGTGGACCAGCCGGTTGCGTTCCTGACGCAGTTCTTCCTCCTCACCAGGTTGCAAATTCGCGGCCTCGATTTCTTCGATTTGATACCGCAGCAGGTCCATCTGCCGGGCCGCGGTGCGCAATTGCTCCCGCAGGTTTTCGATGTCCCGCTTGCGCTCCTGCCAGCGTCGGTACAGATCCTGGTACGTGCGGAGGAGATGCTCCACCTGAGCGTAACGGTCCAGCAAGGCCCGCTGGTGTCGGGGTTCCAAAAGGCTCAAATGCTCGGACTGCCCGTGAATGTCCACCAAATGCACGGCCACCTGGCGCACCGTTTGCAGGCTGACCAGGCGACCGTTGATGCGGGCGGGATGGCGACCCTGCCGACGGATTTCTCGGGCCAGCACCAGTTCCTCGGGGCTCTCGTCATCCCACAAATCCTGCTCGGTCAGCAGGGGTTTCAGGGCCTGTTGCACCTCGGGGGAAAGGTGGAAAACGCCCTCGATGTAGGCCTTCTTGGCCCCCTGGCGCACCATGACTGCGTCGGCCCGGGCGCCCAGAAGCAGGGCCACCGCATCCACCAGAATGGATTTGCCCGCGCCCGTCTCACCGGTGAAGACCACCAGGCCCGGTTCCAGTTCCAGCGTTATTTCGTCAATGATGGCGAAATCGCGAATGTGCAGGGTGCGCAACATGCTCCACCTCAAGGCGGTTCTCATTATAAACTTCCACCGCGTCAATGGGGCTTTTGATTTGTGCCAGGATGCGCCCCCCGCTGCCTCTGCCCACCCATCCGTTGATTCGCAAATTCGCCCCTTCGCCCATTTTCACGAATACTTCTGGGTCCAGGGGTGGGCTTGCAAAAAACGGGTGAGCACCCGGTAGAAGTAATCCCGGCCCTGGAAGCGGATGAACTTCACCGGATGGGGGCTGGCCCGGACCACCACCCGGTCGCCGTCTTGCAGGGTCAGCGGGGTTTGACCGTCCGCGCTGAGCACCGTCTGGTGGTCCACATGGGGAAGGATGGTGATGGACGCCTCCTCGTCCAGCACCATGGCCCGGTCCACGGAAAGGTGGGGGGCCACAGGCACCAGCAGGATGTTGCGGGATTCCGGGGGGAGGATGGGGCCGCCCGCGGCCAGGGCGTAAGCGGTGGAACCCGTGGGCGTGGCCACGATGAGGCCGTCGGCTACGTAGGTGGTGAGCAAGATGTCGTCCACGTACGCGGTAAGGCGCACCGGGCGAACCTCCGCGCCCCGGCAGATGACCACTTCGTTGACCACCAGCCACGAGCCCAGGGTGGTCTGTCCACGGTACAGGCGGGCGTCCAGGGTCAGGCGCTGTTCGATCCAAAAATCCCCGGCCATGAGGCGTTCCAACGCGGTGGGCCAGGCGTCCCGTTCCACTTCGATGAGGAAGCCGAAGCGCCCCATGTTGATGCCCAGAATGGGGATGCCCAGAGGCGCAGCCAGGTGCCCGGCCCGCAGCATGGTGCCGTCGCCGCCCAGGGCAATGAGCAAGTCGAAGCCCCCCTTTTGTACGGCCCGGAGCAGCGCTTTGTCGGCAAAGGTGCCGGCGCGCCCTTCCACGCCGTAAGCCTCCAAAATGCGCACGATGCTTTCCGCCTCGTCCAGGCCCTGGGCCAGGCCGGGGTAAGCCAGAACCACCGCACGGCGAAAGGGAGGCATGGTTTGCTGCTCCCTCGGAGCAGGGTGCCTGGCTCGTTCTGGGTGCCAGGCACCCTGCTGTTGATGACGGGCTACTCTTCCGTCTCGACCACCAGGCCGCCGACGAAGTTGGCAATCCAGTTGTAAACCAGCGCGGCCAGGAAGGCCCCGATGGCGATGATGGCCGCGTTGAACACGATGTAAATCAGATAGACCACCACCGCGCCCACCAATCCGCCGCCGAAAACGGACATGGCTTCTTCCTGGGGCAGCATGGAGGCCATAAGGGAAGGCAGGACCATGGCCGGCAGGAACACGGCAAAGCAACCGATGATGATGGAGAGCACCAAGCCCCAAAGGCACCCCACTTTGCCCGCCGAAACCACATCAACGGAACGAATCTCCTTACGCATACCGCACCTCCTTGGGTTTCGAAAAGGGAGAAACGACTCGAGATGTCCGGGTTGCCAGCCCCCGGAACGAACGCACCAAGACTTCCGCTGCCGTTCAAGCCTCGGCAGGCGATTCGACGCCCGCCAGTTCCAGCCCGGCCTGGATGAGGGGGTCCAGCAAATCCTCCCGGGTGGCCTCCGCGTACACCCGCAGGAGGGGCTCCGTGCCGGAGAAACGGATGAGCAGCCAACTGCCGTCTTCCAGTTCGAATTTGTACCCGTCTATGGTGTTGATGCGCACCACCTTCACCCCGGCCAGGCGTTCCGGCCGGGCCTCCTGCACCCGTTTTTCGATGGGTTCCCGCGGGCCGCGGAAGGGAATGTCCACACGCTTGTAGAACGTGGGACCCACCTCCCGGAACAGCAAATCCACCAGTTCCGAGGGCTTACGCCCCAGGCGCACCATCATGTCCAGCAGGAACAACCCGGCCAGGATGCCGTCCCGTTCCGGGATGTGAAAGCCGAAGGCGTACCCGCCCGATTCCTCGCCGCCCAGCAGGGCCTTGGTTTCCAGCATCTTGGGGGCCACGTACTTGAAGCCCACGCCGGTTTCGTACACTGGCACGCCGTATTTTTCGCCCAATTTGAAGAGCAAGGACGTGGTGGAAACCGTTTTCACGATGGGGCCGCGCATGCCCCGCACCTCCAGGAAGTAATAGGCCAGGAGGGCGTACACCTTCAACTGGTCGATGAAGCGGCCCTTTTCGTCGCCCAGGCCCACCCGGTCCGCGTCGCCGTCGGTGATGACCAGCACATCCGCGCCCCGGCGCACCGTCTCCTGCAGCCCCACGTTCACGTTGGGGGGAATGGGCTCGGGGCGTTGCATTTCGGGGAAGATGGGGTTGCGAACGTTGTGAATTTCTTCCACCACCGTGGCGTCGCCGCCCAGCAGCGCGGGGAACCAGCCCGCGGCGTTGCCCCACATAGGGTCCACCAGCACCTTCAGCCCGGCCCGGCGGATGGGTTCCAGGTCCAGCAATTTCGCGATGCGGGCCATGTACGCGGGTTTGGGGTCGAAGAGCACCACCCGACCCTCCTCCTGGGCCTGCTTCAGGGGAAGGCGTTGCACCTGCTGGGGTGTGGGAGGAATGCGGGCCTCGATTTCCTTGAGCACCTGGGGAGGCATGGCCCCGCCGTGGCGGTCCCGCACCTTGAAGCCGTTGTCCGTGGGCGGATTGTGGGAAGCGGTGATGTTCACCGCGGCCACCGCGCCTTTATCCACCACCGCGTAGGAAATCACCGGCGTGGGGGTGGCTTCCTGGGTGAGCAGCACCCGCAAGCCGTTCCCGGCCAGCACCTCGGCCACCGCAGCCGCGAAGTTTTCCGAATGGAAGCGTTTGTCATAGCCCACCACCACCCAGGCATCCCGCAGGCCCTGGTCCAACAGGTAGCGGGCAAAACCCTGGGCGCAACGGCGTACGTTGGCAAAGGTGAAGTCTTCGGCAATCATGCCCCGCCAACCGTCGGTGCCAAAGCGGATGTCCTGGGTCATGGTCGCGCCTCCTGTACAAGGTTTGGAGCGGGCAAATCCACCGGTCGAAGTCGGAGAGCCCACGGTGAGATGGCTTTCCACTGGATGCAAGGCTCACGAAGGCCTGCCTGGCTGCCCTATCGTCGAAGCATCATCAAAATAATACCATGCCCGTCGGCCATCGGGTGCGGTTTGGGGAGGGTGTTCGCAAATTGTAAGATGCTTTCTGCGCTCCCAACTTTCCGAACACGCCCGGTACGGTGTGGAACCGCCGACCTGCAACCTTTCACCGAGAAAAGAAGGCCCTGGGGCGTGTGACGAAACGCGCGTTTCTGCAAGCAGGTTTTGTTGAGCATGTTCTGGGGTATAATAACAGCAGTCGCACCAATCCCCCAATGGGAGGTTGTCCCATGAAACGCTATTGGATGCTCGTCCTGCTGCTGTTGCTGGTGGCGTTGGGCCTGACGGCCTGTAAGAAGGCCACGCCGACGCCGACCGAAGCCCCTGCCAAGGCCGAAGAGGCCGCTCCCGTTGAGACCGAGGAACCCGCCAAAGCGCCTGAGGAGACCGAAGAACCTACCCAGGCTCCGGAGGCCACGGAGGCCCCGGCTCCCGAAGAGTTCGTGTTCGGTTTGCTGCTGGTTGGTCCCAAGGATGACCGGGGTTGGAGCCAGGCGCACTTCGAAGCCGGCAAGATGGTCGAAGAGAAGTTGGGCTACAAGATGGTGTGGCTGGACAATGTGAACCCCGCGGCTCGCCCCGGCATCACGCCTGACCAACTGGCCATGGAACTGGTGGACAAGGGTGCCAAGGTGGTCATCTTCAACTCCGACGACATGTACGACGAGGCCCTGACCTTTGCCCAGGAGAACCCCGACATCTACGTGATTCACATCTCCGGCGACCACGTGTGGAAAGAAGGCAAGCGCTACGTGGAAGTGCCCAACCTCTCCAACCTGATGGGCCGCATGGAATACGGCAAGATGATTGCCGGTTGCGCCGCGGCCCTGACCACCAAGACGGGCAAACTGGGCTACCTGGGCCCCCTCATCAACGACGAGACTCGACGGTTGGCCGCTTCCGCCTACCTGGGCGCCAAGTACTGCTGGCAGAACTACCTGGGCAAGGACCCGGCGGACCTGAAGTTCAAGGTCACCTGGATTGGCTTCTGGTTCCACATCCCCGGCCAGACCCTGGACCCCACCCAGGTAGCCAATGAATTCTTCGACAACGGTTACGACGTGGTCATCTCCGGCATCGACACCACCGAGGCCCTGGTGCAGGCCAAGGCCTACCGGGAGAAGGGCCAGGAAGTCTGGGCCGTGCCTTATGATTACATCCACGCTTGCGAGGAGGCCCCAGAGGTGTGCCTGGGCGTGCCCTACTTCAACTGGTATCCCGGTTATCGGCAACTCATCGAGGCGGCAGCCAAGGACCAATGGGAATCGGTCTTCCTCTGGTTGGGCCCCGACTGGCAGGACATCAACAACCTGGAGACCTCTTCCGTGGGCTATCTCAAAGGTCCGGGACTGAGCGAGGAAGCCTCGGCCCAGGTGGACAAATTCATCGAGGAACTGGCCGGCGGTCTGAACCTGTGGGTCGGACCGCTGAAGTTGCAGGACGGCACGGTGTACCTGAAAGAGGGTGAGGTGGCCACCGACGTGCAAATCTGGTACCTGCCTCAACTCCTGGAAGGCATGGAGGGCCAGAGCGTGGCCGAATAGACCCAGGACCCTGACGTGCCCCAAGGCCGTCCGGGCCGAAAAGGCTCGGACGGCCTTTCTCCAAATCGGAAAGGGCGCATCCAAGGGCACATCCGACCGGTGAGGGTATCCCATGAACGTGGAACTTCGGCACATCTCCAAATTCTTCGGCCCCGTACGGGCCAACGATGACATCACCGTGACCTTCGAGGCCGGTAAGATTCACGGCTTGTTGGGCGAGAACGGTGCGGGCAAGAGCACGTTGATGAAAATCCTGTCCGGGTTCTTGCGACCGGACCGAGGGGAGATTTACCTGGATGGACAGCGAGTCACGTTTCGGCACCCGGCCGACGCGCTGGCCCAGGGCGTCGGAATGCTTCATCAGGACCCCATGGATTTCCCGGCCATGACGGTGTTGGAGAATTTCGTGGCCGGCAGCCCCGGTGGGTTGACGGTCAACCGTCGCGAGGCCCGAAAGGCTTTGCAGGAGTTGGGGGAGCAGTTCGGCTTTCATCTGGATCCGGATGCGGAAGTGGCCTCCCTGACGGTGGGCGAACGCCAGCAGTTGGAAATCCTGCGTTTGCTGTGGCTGGGCGCCCGGGTGCTCATCTTCGACGAGCCGACCACAGGCATCAGCGCGCAACAGAAGGAGCGGCTCTTCGAAGCCCTGCGCCGCCTGGCTGCGGAAGGTCGGACCATCATTTTCGTGACCCACAAACTGTACGAGGTAGAGGAACTCTGCCATACGGCTACGGTACTTCGCCAGGGAAAACTCATGGGCCGACGCACGGCCCCCTACGACCTGGACGAATTGGTGCAACTCATGTTCGGCCGGGTCCTCAAGATGGAACGGAAACCGCCCATCCCCCTGGGCGAAACCATCTACCGGGTGGAAAACCTGGTGGTGGAAGCCCCGCGGGTGAACATCCGGGGGGTGTACCTGGAGGTTCGCCGGGGCGAGGTCATCGGCCTGGCAGGCATGGAAGGGAGCGGTCAACGACATCTGTTACAGGCCTGTGCAGGCCTGTTACGTCCTTCCGAGGGCCGGATTTGGTTCAAGGGCCAGGACATGACGGGCCGTTCGTATTTAGATTTCTACCGGGAAGGAGTGACGTACCTGCCAGCCACCCGCATGGAAGAGGGCTTGCTCCCCGGTATGGACATCACCCAACATTTGCTTTTGTCCCGACCGGCTCAGGGTTTCTTCTTGGACAATCACTGGGCCAACGGTCTGGCCCAGGAGGCCATTTCTGAGTTTCGCATTCGCGGCCGGCCAGACACCGTGGCCGAGGCCCTCTCCGGCGGCAACCAGCAGCGGTTGTTGCTTTCCATGTTGCGGCCCAAGTTGGATTTGATTTTCATGGAGCACCCTACCCGGGGGCTGGATATGGAATCCACCCTGTGGGTATGGGAAAAACTCCTGGAACGTTGTCGGCAGGGCACGGCCATCTTCTTCATGTCCTCGGATTTGGACGAGATTTTGAATTACAGCGACCGGGTGCTGGTCTTCTTTGGCGGACAGGTTTCAGCACCCATTCCCGCGGAAGAACTGGATGCCGAATCCCTGGGACGGCTCATCGGCGGTTACGGTTTCGTACCGGCCGAAGAGGCCCTGACTCAGACAACCGCCCCATGAAGCGGTGGTGCAGGTAAACATCGAAGCATCCCGGACGCCCCAGGAGGTTGCATAGCATGACGGAACGCCACGGCTGGATGACAACCCTGGCCTTTCGCCTGGCCGCAGTGGTTTTCGCGTTGCTGCTCACATCGGCAGTGCTGTTGATGGTGGGAGCGCCACCCCTGGAGGCCTTCCGCTTGATTCTGGAGGGTGCCTTCGGCTCCCCGCGCAAAATCGCGGACATTTTCGTCATCTGGACGCCTCTGTTGTTGACCGCGGCAGGACTTTTGTTCACCTTTCAGGCTGGGTTGTGGAACATCGGCATCGAGGGACAAATCATCCTGGGCGCGGTTTTCGCGACATGGGTGCTGCGCATCTTCCAGGGCACCGACACGCCCCCCGGTGTGGCCCTGACCCTCGCATTCGTGGCCGCGGCCCTGGGCGGGATGCTCTGGGCCTTGCTTTCCGGGGTCCTCAAGGTGTACGGCGGGGTGAACGAGATTTTCTCCGGTTTGGGCCTGGATTTCGTGGCCGTGGCCCTGGTGCTGTACCTGGTGTTCGGCCCCTGGAAACGCCCCGGCGTGGGTTCCATGAGCGGTACCGAGCCTTTCCCCCGGGAACTGTGGTTGCCCACGCTGGAGGGCTTTCGCCTGAGCCCCTGGGCTTTGGGTCTGGCCGTGGTGGGGTGGCTGGTGACCATGGTGTTGCTCTTGGGTACGTACTACGGGCTTCGGCTGCGCGCGGTGGGGCGCAACCCCCGGGCCGCGTATCTGATGATGGGGCTTTCTTCCAACCGCATCATCCTGAGCGCTTTTGCCCTGGCCGGCATCTTTGGGGGCCTGGCCGGCGCGGTGCAGGTCACCGCGGTATACCACCGGCTGCTCCCCGGCATTTCCAGCGGGTACGGTTGGTTGGGGCTGCTCATCGGCATGTTGGTCAACTTCCACCCCGTGTGGATCGGGCCGGTGGCTTGGTTCTTCGCCATGCTCAACCTGGGCAGCATCCAACTGCCCATTGTGCTCAAGGTGGATTCCACCCTGGCCGGGGTGTTACAGGGCGCGCTGGTGTACAGTTTCCTCTTGGGCGAAGGGGTGCGCATGAAATGGCTGGCCCGGCGCCGACGGGCCGGGGAAGCGTCATGAGGAGGGGGGAGGGTTATGGGCCTCGGTGGGATCATCCAAGCCATCCTCGACACCCCGTTGGCGCAAGCGTTCCAGAGCGGGCCATGCCTGTTCGCGAATGAAGTCGTATACCGCCTGAGCGAGGTCTTCGTTGTAGATGTGTACGGTCAAATTGCGATAATGCAGCATTTGGAGAAAAACCTCTTCTTCATTTGCGGAAATCCACCCTCGTTGCACGGCTTCCGTAAGGCATCCTCGGGGGCTGGCGCAGGAACGCCCTTCCCAGCGCATTTGGGCTTGAAGGAATTTCCACATTGCCTCGAAGGTGAATTCGAAGCGCTGAATGGCAGCATCTCGAACGATGGCCGAAGTCAGGGGTTCTTGCAGGACTTCTCGGAGTCGAGCCAGCGCCTGACAGAATCGGGCAAAGCGTTGCTGCACTTGCTCCCGAGATGCCATAGTTTTGCCTCCTTGAGGATGTGCTCCAGAAAGTCCGGGTCGCGAACTTCGCGCAAATCCACCAAATCCACGGCGCGCAGGAAGGGCACGTCTTCGGCCAGAGCCAGGCTCAAACGCGCTCGAGTACCCGGCGTGAGCGGTGGGTCGCACCACAGTCCGATGTCAATATCCGAACCCCCTGTGGCCTCGCCACGGGCAAAGGAGCCGAACAGGAAAACAAGGCATCTTTCCGGCGGCACGTGCCGAAAGATGACGTCCAAAATCGCCTGTTTCCATTTGGCGGGCAGGAAAATCCGTTGAGCCAGGATTTCTTTCCGAGTGAGAACTTTCATGGAATTCTGCCTCCGTGCCGTTGGAGCATCTTCATTATACTGTTGCGCATGAGGAAAGGCTTATGGACACCTTATTCGTCGGACTCGCCGGTGTTGTTGCCCTTTCGACCCCTGTTGTGCTGGCCACCCTGGGCGAAATCCTCACGGAACGGGCCGGGGTCATCAACCTGGCCCTGAACGGCACCATTCTGCTCTCGGCCATGACCGGGTTCGCGGTGGCCGTGAACACGGACAGCCTGGTCCTGGGTTTCCTGGCCGGAGCGTTGGTGGGGATGGTGGTGGCCTTGCTGGTGGCCTTCACCAGCCTTTCCTTGGGGCAGTCCCAGGTGGCAGTAGGTTTCGTGTTGACCCTGTTCACCCGCGACCTGGCCTACTTCCTGGGCACGCCTTACATGGGTCGCCAGGGGCCTCGCCTGCCCCACTGGCCCATTCCCGTGTTGAAGGACCTTCCCATCCTCGGCCCCCTTTTCTTCCAACACGACGTGCTCACCTACTTCAGTTACCTGGTCATCGTGGGCATGGTGTTTTGGTTCTTCTATACCCGTCCCGGGTTGATTTTACGGGGCCTGGGCGAACAGCCCGCGGCCGCCTATGTGCGCGGCGCGCGTGTGCGGCTGTTGCAGTACGTGTACACCGCGGTGGGCGGTGCCCTGGTGGGGCTGGCCGGTCCCACCTATTCCCTCAGCGTCAAAGCCGGGTGGAAGGGCATCATCTCCGGCCTGGACGGCGTGGGCTGGATTGCCCTGGCCCTGACCATTTTCGGTGGCTGGCACCCCCTGCGGGGAGCGCTGGGCGCGTATCTCTTCGGTTTGCTGCAATGGCTCAGCCTGGTGTTGCAAACGCACGTGAAGGACGTGCCCACCCAGGTGCTGCAAGTGGCGCCCTTCCCCATCATGATTTTGCTCCTGCTTTTCGTGAACATCGGCAATACGGAATGGATGCAACGCACCCTGGCCGGGCTTCCGCCGGAAATTCGACACGGGGTGTTGCGGGTGCTTCGGGCCTTGCAGGTACAGCCGCCGGCCGCGTTGGGCCAGATTTTCACCGAGGAATAAGAACATTCGCCCGAATGCCCCCTCGCGTCCCTCGAACGGTTCCCGGCTTTCGGGTAAAATGAACCGGCCGGTGGCGCAGGATTTCCGCTTCGGGGAGGATTTCCGCCATGAAGTACCCGAAACTGCCTTCGCGTTCGGAGAATTTTGCCGAATGGTACAACCAACTGGTGTTGCGGGCCGAACTGGCCGATTACGCGCCCGTGCGGGGATGCATGGTGGTACGGCCCTATGGCTGGGCCTTGTGGGAAAACATCCAGCAGGCCCTGGACCAGCGTTTCAAAGCCACGGGCCACCAGAACGCGGCTTTCCCCCTGCTGATTCCCCTTTCCTTCTTTGAGAAAGAGAAGGAACACGTGGAGGGCTTCGCGCCGGAGTTGGCCATCGTCACCCACGGCGGGGGCAAGAAACTGGAAGAGCCCCTGGCCGTGCGGCCTACCTCGGAGACCATCATCGGGTACATGTGGTCCAAATGGATTCGCTCCTACCGGGACCTGCCACAACTGCTGAACCAATGGGCCAATGTGGTGCGATGGGAATTGCGCACCAAACTCTTCCTGCGCACCCTGGAGTTCTACTGGCAGGAGGGCCATACCGCGCATGCCACCCGGGAAGAAGCCGAAGAAGAGACCATGCGTATGCTGGGCATTTACGAGGAATTCGCCCGCACCGAGGCGGCCATCCCCGTGGTCAGCGGGCAGAAGTCCGAAAGCGAAAAGTTCGCCGGCGCGGTGGCCACGTACACCATCGAAGCCATGATGGGCGACCGTCGCGCCCTCCAGGCCGGAACCTCCCACTTCTTGGGTCAGAACTTCGCCAAGGCCTTCAACATCCAGTACCTGGACCGGAACAATCAACTGCAATACGTGTGGACCACTTCCTGGGGCCTTTCCACCCGGTTCATCGGCGCCATCATCATGGTCCACGGCGACGACCAGGGCCTGCGCCTGCCTCCGCGGCTCGCGCCCATTCAGGCGGTCATCGTGCCCATCTGGAAGACCGACGAGGAAGAGGCCCGGGTGATGGAGGTGGCCCGAAACCTCAAGGAACGGTTGAGCCAGGAGGTGCTCTACCGGGGGAAGCCCCTGCGGGTGCACCTGGACGACCGGGACCACGTGACACCGGGCTTCAAGTTCAACGACTGGGAGTTACGCGGGGTGCCGGTGCGCATCGAAATCGGCCCCAAGGACCTGGAAGCCCGGGCCGTCACCCTGGCCCGCCGGGACCGACCGGGCCGCGAGGGCAAGGAAAGCGTACCCCTGGACCGGCTGGCCGAGCACCTGCCCCGCTTGCTGGATGACATTCACGAAAGCCTGTATGCGCAGGCCAAAGCCTTTCTGGAAAGCCACCTGCACGACGTGGAAACCTACGAGGACCTGAAGGCCGTGGTCCGGGAAGGTTGGGCCCGGGCCTGGTGGTGCGGTCGGGCCGAATGCGAGGCCCAAATCAAGGCCGACACCACCGCGACCAACCGGTGCATCCCCCTGGAGCAACCGGGCGGCGAGGGCCGGTGCGTGGTTTGTGGGGAAAAGGCCACGGTGAAGGCCATTTTCGCCCGGGCGTATTGAGGAGCAGACTCTCTGGAAAGGGCGACTTTGGCGCCGCCCTTTTCGTCCGTGGCTCCCAGAACACAAAAAGCGCCTCGCCTTGACGGCGAGGCGCTTTTTGTTAGCGCCCGCGGAGGGACTCGAACCCCCAACCACCGGATCCGAAGTCCGGTGCTCTGTCCAGTTGAGCTACGCGGGCATGTCTCGGTTCGGCTGCTTTCCCGGCGCGTGGAGCACCGGGGGCAGCGCGATGCAAGAAGGGAGGCAAATCCGCTTTACGGATGGCCTGCCCCTGCCCTTGTTAGAAGATATCGGCAAAGTCGTCGTCTTCTTCGTCGTCGGCCCAGCCGCTCTCTTCCACCAGGGAGTCGATGACCTGCCGGGTCAGCAACACCCACAGGAAGAGGATGTCGCCCTCTTCGGTAGGCACGTAACGCACGGCTACGATGGGCACCCGTTGCACCGTTCCCAAGGTGGTGCGGAACTCCAACGGGATGCTTTCCTTGTCCCGCCAGGCCCGATAACAGCGTTCCACCAACTCGGGCCCGTTGAGTGCCCGCACCCGGGTAACGGCCAACTCGCCCGGTTCCGGCCCTTCCAGCGCGCTGCCCAGCACGAATTGCATTTCCGGCTGGACCGGCTCGAAGGTTGGCGGCGGACCCTCGATGATGGTGATTTTGCGTTCGTCCATTTCCATAAGCCTTACCCCTGAAAAGGCATCTCCATGATACCACGCTTCGCTTCAGATGCAACGTCGAAAACCTTTTTCGTCCCCCAGAAAAACCTGCGCGCGACAACGGGGTTCCTGGTATAATGGGAGCCGCACATGAAGAGCAGAGGGCTGAAAACGGTGGTTTTGACCCGGCCGGACAGTATTGTCGCGGCAGGGCCTTTTGTTGTCTGTGACCATACCCTTCAAGCCACGACGTTTCAAGGATGGACCGCAAAACTTCCCTGTCCTCTCGACAAGGGCTGACCCATTACCAAAACCGACATTGGGCCGACCTTCGATACGACGAACCCCCTGCCTGAACGCAGGCGAGGGGTGAAGTTTTTTGCCGAATCCCTTGATTTCCATATCCCACGATAGCAGGCCTTTGGTAATCCATTTCGTTGGGAGGCGTTTCCCATGGCCTATCCGCTCAAAGATTACAGCCGTATCCACTCCGTGTTGCCGTTGCCGCTGTTCATCGAGATGCAATTGAATTCCTACCAATGGCTCAAGGAAGAGGGCATCGGCGAACTGCTGGACGAGATCTCCCCCGTGGTGGCTTACAACGAAGGGATGCGCTTGTACTTCCCCGGGAACACACCCGAGGCCAAGGAATGGGGCTTGAAGTACTGGTTGGGCGAACCCAAACACTCGGTGGAAGAGTGCATCGAACGCGGCCTGACCTATGCCCGGCCCCTCTGGGCCTCGGTGCTGCTCACCGGGCCGGACGTCCCCGAACCCATCAAGCAGAACATTTTCTTAGGCGACTTCCCCGAAATGACCGACCGGGCCTTTTTCGTCATCAATGGCACCAAGCGGGTGGTGGTCTCCCAACTCATTCGCTCCCCCGGCGCTTACTTCGACGCGCCGTACGACCGTACCGTGGGACGCTCCCTGGCCACGGCCAAACTCATCCCCGACCGGGGTGTATGGCTGGAACTGGAGACCAAGCGCAGTGACCACATCATCCTGCGTTTCAACCGCCGGCGTTCCGTGCCCGTCACCCTGTTCCTGCGCGCGCTGGCCGCGGTGGATGACGGCCTGCCCGAATCGCCCCTGACCACGGGCACGGACGAGGAACTGCTGGCCCTGTTCCGGGACGTGGACATCGACCCCGAACGACCTTTCATCCAGAACACCATCGAGCAGGAACCGGACCTGGAACTGGACGGCCGTTCGGTAGCCGAGGCCGCGCTCATCGAACTGTACAAACGCCTGCGCCCCGGCGAACCCGCCACCCTGGACAACGCCCGGGAGTTCCTCCAAACGCAACTCTTCGACCCCCGCTATTTCGACCTGGCCCGGGTGGGTCGTTACAAGATGAACCAGAAGTTCGACCTGCACGACCGGGTGCCCATGGACTACCGCACCATCAGCAAATGGGACATCGTGGCCATGGTGCGCCGGCTCATCGCCATCAACAACGGCCTGGAAAGCCCCGACGACATGGACCACCTGGGCAACCGGCGGGTGCGCACCGTGGGCGAACTGGTCTACGCCCGGCTGCGGGTGGGCCTGCGCCGCATGGAGCGCATCATCAAGGAGCGCATGTCCATCCGGGGCGACCAGGAAAAGGTGACACCCTCGGTGCTCATCAACATTCGGCCCATCAGCGCGGCCCTGCGGGAGTTCTTCGCGTCCAGCCAGCTTTCCCAGTTCATGGACCAGACCAACCCCCTGTCGGAACTGCGGCACAAGCGCACCCTCTCGGCCCTCGGTCCCGGTGGTTTGCGCCGGGAGCGGGCCGGCTTCGACGTGCGGGATGTGCACCACTCCCACTATGGCCGTATCTGCCCCATTGAAACGCCCGAAGGCCCCAACATCGGTCTGATTGGCCGGCTCACCACCTATGCCCGCATCAACCCCTACGGCTTCATCGAAACGCCGTACCGTCGGGTGTTCAAGGAACTTCCGGCCAACGACCCCCGCCTGGTGGGGCGCAAGTTGCGGGAAGACGTCCAGGACCCGGCTACGGGAGACGTGCTGGCCACGGCCGGCACCCGGCTGGACGAAGAGACCGCACGGAAAATTGCCCAGGCCCTGGGCGACCGGATGGTGAGCATCGTGCCCTGGATTTCCGACCGGGTGGAAGACATCGAATACCTGACCGCGGACCAGGACGACCGTTACTACATCGCCCAGTCCAACGCGCCCATCAACGAACACAACGAGTTCGAATCCCAGAACCTCATCTGTCGGTACCGGGGTTCCTTCCTGTTTGCCCGGCCCGAGCAGGTATCCTACGTGGACGTGGCCCCGCACCAAATCGTGGGTGTGAGCGCGGCCCTCATCCCCTTCCTGGAGCACGACGACCCCACACGCGCCTTGATGGGTTCCAACATGCAAAACCAGGCCGTGCCGTTGCTCAAGCCCGATGCCCCCATCGTGGCCACGGGCATCGAGAGCAAGGCCGCGCAAGACTCGGGCATGGTGGTGCTGGCTCGTCGCGCGGGTGAGGTGGTCTCCGTGACCGGCGACCGCATCGTGGTGCGCACCGACGACGGCGAGACCGACGTGTACCCCCTGCGCCGGTTCGAGCGCTCCAACCAAAGCACCTGCCTGGACCAGCGGCCCATCGTCACCAAAGGCCAGCGGGTGGCCAAAGGCGACGTCCTGGCCGACGTGAGCGCCTCGGAGGACGGCGAACTGGCCCTGGGCCAGAACGTGGTGGTGGCCTTCCTCTCCTGGGAGGGTGGCAACTTCGAGGACGCCATCCTCATTTCCGAGCGCCTGGTGCAGGAAGACAAATACACCTCCATCCACATCGAAAAGTACGAAGTGGAAGCCCGGGATACCCGCCTGGGGCCGGAAGAAATCACCCGGGACATTCCCAACGTGGGTGAGGACCAACTTCGCGACCTGGACGAGAACGGCATCATCCGGGTGGGTGCGCAAGTCGGCCCGGGGGACATCCTGGTGGGGAAGGTGACCCCCAAGGGCGAAAAGGAACTCACGCCGGAAGAGCGGTTGCTGCGGGCCATCTTTGGTGAGAAGTCTCGCGACGTGCGGGACACGTCGCTGCGGATGCCCCACGGCGAATGGGGTACGGTGGTAGCCGTGCAGGTCTTCTCCCGGGAAGACACCCGGGACCTGCCCCCCGGCGTGGAAAAGATGGTTCGGGTCTTCGTCGCCCAGCGGCGCAAAATCCAGGCCGGGGACAAGATGGCCGGTCGGCACGGGAACAAGGGCGTGGTCTCCAAGGTGGTCCCCGTGGAAGACATGCCCTTCCTGGAAGACGGCACGCCGGTGGACATCATCCTCAACCCCCTGGGTGTGCCCGGCCGGATGAACATCGGTCAGATTCTGGAGGCGCACCTGGGCTGGGCCGCGTCCCGCCTGGGCTTCCGGGCCAAGACTCCCGTGTTCGACGGCCCCGACGAGCGGGAAATCGAAGCCGAACTGGCCCGCGCCTGGATGATGGACCAGGCCTGGAAGGAGATCACCGAACGGGCCTGGGACTGGTTGCAGCAGCAAGAGGACCTCGTGCCGGAACTGTTGCGGGACGAGGCCGATGTGCGCTCGTTGTACCTGGAGCAGTGGTTGGGCGAAAAGGGCTACGATTTGTACCGTCTGGCCTCGGATGAGGTGTATGCCCGCCGCAGCACCCTCCGGGAATGGCTGCGGGAGAAGGGCTACAACCCCGACGACCTGTTGCACTTCGAAGACGAAGACCTGAGTTTCGCCGAGCGGGAGCGCCGGGTGGGCGAAGCCATCAAAGTGGGCCTGCGCCTATGGATGGAAAGCCTGGGCTACGACCCTTCGGACGTCCCGGACGAGGAAGAGGCCCTGCGCGAACGGGCTTCCCAGGTCATGCTGGAAACCGGTCGCCCCATGCCCATTCTGGGCAAGCAAATCCTGCGGGATGGCTTCACCGGGGAACCCTACGACCGCCCCGTGACCGTGGGCGTGATGACGGTGATGAAACTGCACCACCTGGTGGAAGACAAGGTCCACGCCCGCTCCACCGGGCCGTACAGCCTGATTACCCAGCAACCCCTGGGCGGCAAGGCTCAGTTCGGCGGTCAGCGCTTCGGCGAAATGGAAGTGTGGGCCCTGGAAGCCTACGGTGCGGCTTACACCTTGCAGGAAATGCTCACCATCAAATCCGACGACGTGGAAGGTCGCAACCGCACCTACGAAGCCATTGTCAAGGGCAAACCCATCGAGCCGCCCAAGTTGCCGGCTTCCTTCAAGGTGCTGGTCAAAGAACTGCAAAGCCTGGCCATTGCGGTGGAGGCGGAGACGCCCGACGGCGTGGTCACCTTTGGCAAGGAAGAAACGCAACCGCGCATCCCGCGGCTGCGCACCGGCCTGCTGGACGGGCTGGACGTGGGACGCAAGAGGCCGTCGTAAACGTCAGGGCCCCGGCGAAGGACGCCCTGACCGTTTGTACCCTGGAGCAACCTTGAGAAACGGCCCCGATCTGGGGCCGTTTCTCAATCATCCCTTCTTTCGAGCCATGGGGGCGGCTTTCCGCCCAAAGCAAGATTTTCTTCGCAGAGTTATTGTCCATCTTTTTGAGACGGGTTACGCCCGTCTCAAAAAGCCGAAGCCCAAAAACGGCCCCGATTTGGGGCCGTTTTTTGTTCCGTTTGTGGGAACGCGGGGCCGTCAAGGACCGGCCTTTTTCCCTCCTTCCCGGGAGGGCATCGGCTCGGCCACGGGCAGGGGTCCCCCTCGAAATTGCTCATAGGCGTAGGCCGCGCGCAAAAGCAGGTCTTCGCGAAAATCCGGCGCCATGAATTGCACGCTCAAGGGCAAACCCTGCTCGTTCAACCCCGCCGGGACGGAGACAGCGGGGATGCCGGCGTGGTTGGCCGCAACCAGAAGTTGGTCCATGTATTGCATGAGCACCGTGTCACCGTACACCTCGCCGAACCGGAAGGCCGGGGTGGGCGTGGTGGGTCCCAGAAGCAGATGAAGCCGATAAGGGCCGTGGGGGTCGAAAAGCCGCTGGAAATCCTGACGGATGAGGGTGCGTACCCGCAATGCCCGTTCGTAGTAGCGCTGGCTGTACTGGGCGGCGCTCACGTACATGCCCATGAGAATGCGCACCTTGGGTTGCAAACCAAAGCCCTGCCCCCGGGTTTTGCGGTACATGTCCCAAAAATCGGTCACGGGTTCGGGAGTGCGAAAGCCGTATTTCACCCCGTCGTAGCGGTGGAGGTTGGACGCGGCTTCCACCCGAGAAACCACGAAGTACACGGGGATGCCGTAGGGCAGATGGGGCAGGGGAACTCCGTCCACGATGGCCGCGCCCATGTCCGCCAGAACGTCCGCGGCCCGGTACACGGCCTGCTCGATTTCCGGGTCGATGCGGGTTTCCACCAACTGGCCGGTTTCCTGGTCCACGTAGGTGATGCGGAACATGTCAGGGGAAAGGCCGATGCGCAGGCCCTGGACGCCCTGCCGCATGATTTCCAGATAGTCCGGTACCGGCCGGGTCGCCGCGGTGGCGTCGTAGGGGTCCGGCCCGGCCATGATTTGCAGAGCCAATGCGGCATCGGTCACCGAGCGGGCCAGGGGGCCGACGGTGTCGTAGGAAGAAGCATAGGCAATCAACCCGTAGCGGGAAACCCGGCCGTAGGTGGGCTTGAGGCCCACCACCCCGCAAAAGGCCGCGGGCTGGCGGATGGAACCGGCGGTATCCGTGCCGATGGAGATGGGACCCATCCCCGCTGCGACCGCGGCCGCGCTCCCGCTGGAAGAGCCGCCCGGAACCCGCTCCAGATCCCAGGGGTTGCGGGGTGCGGGCTGGTACGCGGTGGATTCCCCCGAGGAGCCGAAGGTGAACTCGTCCAGGTTGACCTTGCCCAATACCACCGCGCCCGCGGCTTCCAGGCGGGCGATGGCCGTGGCCGTGTAGGGCGCGATGTACTCGTACAAAATGCGGGACCCCGCGGTGGTGCGGGTGCCCTCCACGGTGAGAATGTCTTTGACGGTAATGGGCACCCCGGCCAGAGGGCCGGGGTCCTGACCGGCGGCCACCTTTCGGTCCACCTCTTCAGCCTGACGGCGGGCCCGTTCCAGCGTGGGCGTGATGAAGGCGTGGACGCCGGGGTGCGCGCGGTGCAGGGCTTCCGGGTCTTCGCCAGGCTGGAGCAGGCGCCCGGAAAGCCCTTCGACCCGGCTCATACGTTCCAGGAAAGCGTCCAGTACTTCCCGGGCCGACATGCGTCCCGCGCGCACGGCCCGGGCGATTTCCCATGCGGTGGCGGTGTAGTCCATGCGGCCTCCTGGGTTTTTGGAAGACGTTGACAACCGTCGTCGGGCGGGATTCGGCTCGATTATACCAACGCTTCTGCAAAGCGAGACCACGGCTCGCATGAGGGGGGGGGAAGAAAAACTCCGGGCGAAATGCCCGGAGTTTTTCGACAGGCTGCAGGCTGGGGGCGGAGGACTCGAACCTCCACTGCCGGGGCCAGAACCCGGTGTCCTGCCGATTAGACGAGCCCCCAAAAAGAAGTGCCGAGGGGCGGAATCGAACCGCCGACACCGCGGTTTTCAGCCGCGTGCTCTACCAACTGAGCTACCTCGGCCTGGCGTTCCCTATTATAGCCAAGCCTCGGGGAATTGGCTACCCCTTTTGGCGGAAAAACGGGCGTTTTTCACCTTCGAACCTGAAAGACGCGCCTTTTGGCAAATCCACATCCTTTCCACCCCAGCGAGCCGCTTCGGTCTCTGGTATCATCCGGTTCACCATTGGGATGCGGACATGCACCGCAAACCACGAGGTTGGGTCATGGCTGATCGTCGTCGTTGGTGGTACGTGCTCCTGGGCCTGGTGGTGAGCCTGGCTTTGGGGTTTTGGGTGTTGCAGCAAATTCAGGGCACCTTGGTGGTGGCGGCCTTTCGAGAGACCCGTCCCCTGCCCCTGGCCGGCGCGGTGTTGTGCTTCACCCTGGCCCTGATGACCCGGGCCAGGGCCTGGCAGGTGTTGCTGGGCCAAAAGGTGCGCTTTGCTCCGGTGTTTTGGTCATTGATGGTGGGGTTCTTGTTCACCACCTTGCTCCCCTTCCGGTTGGGCGAAGTCGTCCGGGTGGCGGCCCTGCATCAGACGGCGCGGGTCCCCTGGGCGCTGGGCTTCTCCAGCGTGGCCGTGGCCCGCCTTACCGACGCGGGTTTGCTGGCGCTGATGGTGGCCGCCACGGCCCCGCGAGTCTGGCGGGGTCCGGCTTTGTTGCAAAAGGTGGAATTCTGGCTGGTGGTGGCCCTGGTCGGGGTGCTGGGCGTGTGGCTGGCCGTCAAAATCCGGCATCGCCTGAGCGCATGGCTGGAAGCGCGACTCCCGGCCGAATGGGTCGCGTCCCGTCCGTGGCAGGCCATGAAAGGCGTATTGGACACCCTGGCCCCCCTGGAGGACCCGGGCGTATGGGCGCGCCTGCTCTTTTGGAAGGGCCTCACCTGGGGCCTGTTGGTGCTGGAACACTGGCTGCTGTTGCGTCTTTGGTTCCCCCAGGCTACCCTGACGTGGAGTGCGTGGCTGGTGGGAGTGGCCTCCCTGGGAGTGGCCCTGCCTTCCGCCCCCGGACACGTGGGCGTGGTGGAGGCCAGCATCGTGGCCGCGTTGCGGCCCTTCGGTGTGGACCCCAATCGGGCGCTGGCCCTGGCGCTGGTCAAACACGCCATCTACCTGGGCGTGACCACCCTTTTGGGCCTCTTTGGGGTGGGGTACACGGGGGTGCAACCGTTGAGAAAGGCAAAGGACCAGACCACCTAATTAGAGATTCATGAAGGCCGCCTTTTGAGGCTTTACAAATTGGACATTAGGCTATACAATAGAAGGCTGCGTAAAAATAGAAAGACAATATATCTTACGCGATATGCGTCTTAATATGTGTCTTTCTGAGCTTCATATACCCTGAGGATCCAAGATGAAAAAGAAACAACTTTCCCCCCCTGAATTGCAGCGCGTTCTTCGCGACGTGGCTCACGAATTGAATGCCCGGATTCTGTTGGTGGCGGGTTCCGAGGGGCAGGTTTTGCTTTACGAGGGGATGGAAACCCCGAAAACCATGGACCTGCTGGCCGCTTTGAGCGCCGCGGGCATGAGCGCCTTGCAAGAAATCATCCTGGCGGCCTTTCGTTCGGCCCGGCGAGATGCCGACAACCTTCTCATACTGGAAGTGCCCCAGGGAGTCATTCTCATCAGTTCCCAGCCGCCATATCTGTTTATGGCCGTCATATCCGACAAAACCCGGCTGGGGCTGGCCCGAATGCTGCTGCGCCGTTTGAGCCAAGAATACGATTGGTCCCAAATTCTCATTCAAGAAGAAGCAGGGCCCTCTCCCTTTGCCTCTCGAAGCCATCCCCAGGCCGAAGGCCAGGGAGAAGACTTGTTTGCCGAGTTATGGAGCAACTGAGATGCGGGTGAACTGGCGTCGGCGAGAACTTCACGTAAAAATCGTATATTATGGCCCTCCCATGGCCGGAAAGACCACCAACCTGGAACAGTTGCAACGGATGATTGCGCCTCAACATCGCTCCGAATTGCTCTCGTTGGATACCGAAGGCGATCGCACCCTTTTCTTCGATTTGATGCAAGTTTCCCTGGGTAAGGTGGGAGGGCTGGCACCGCGTATCAGCCTGTATACGGTGCCTGGCCAGGTGCGGTACCAACACCTGCGCTCGATGGTGCTTCGTGGGGCCGATGGCGTCGTCTTCGTGGCCGATTCCGATGCGAACCGGCTGGAGGAGAACCGGGCCTTGTGGCAGCAAATGCTCCGCCATCTTGCTTCCCACGGGCTGCAAGATATTCCCATTGTGGTGCAGGCCAACAAGCGGGATTTGCCCAACGCTTTGGCTCTGGACGAATTGCGGGAGGCATTGCATCTGCCGGAGGAAATCCCTATGTTCCCGGCGCAGGCTTCGCGCGGTTTGGGGGTGCGGGAGACATTCATGGCGATTGTCCGATTCGTATTGCTCCAACCATCGTCAAAGTTGACAGCATCCCCTTCGTCGAGATAAAGAGGTCAACATCATGCGTTCCAGGAAATATTCCCGTTCCTTGAGCCGCCGTTGGCATGAAATTTTGGAAGAGATGGTAGAAGGAGGTGGGCTGATCGCTGCGGTCCTGACCGACTTCCAGGGACTGCCCTTCGCCGCTGTGTTGCATTCCGAATGGCAAAGACGCTGGGAAGAAGCGGAACTGCCTCAGGAAATCGCCGATATTCTGGCGGCCTTTGCCCCTCCCTTGATTAAAATCAGTGCTCAACTGCGGAATTACGTGGGGACGTTGCATGTCGATGAGGTGTCCTTACGTACCCAGGAAGCCTTTTTCATGGTGTCCCGGGTCATTTCCTTCCCGGACGGCGGCGAGCCGCTGATTTTGACCGCCTTGGTTCCGCCCCGACGGGCCTACCGGCGTGCCATGAACCGAGCGATACGCGCCATTCAACGCAGAGGTCGGGAGGAGATTGCATGAGCATGCAAGGCCGTTTACAAGATGTCTCCGTGCCCGATTTGGTCGAACTGGCCCGCCAAATGGGCGAAGAAGTGGGGGTGTTCATCGAAACCGCGGTAGGAGAATGGGCTTTGTACGTGCGGCAGGGCCGGGTGGTGCACGCCCAAGGCCCCGACGTCTCCGGCGAAGAGGCCGTGCATCGGATGCTGACGTTGCGCACCGGCACCTTTCGAATGGAACCCGGAGAAACGCCGCCGGTCATCACCATTGACAAGCCCTGGAATGCTTTGCTTTTGGAGGCGTTGCAACACTTGGACGAAGAACCGGAGGTACATACCCAAAGGTCAATTCCCTCTATAGAGGAAAAGGAGGAACAGGTCATGACTCGACCACGTAAGACCCGAGAAATCATTGCCGAAATCCTGGACGAACTTCTGGAAACCTCGACCGACATTGTGGGGGCGGCCGTCGTGGGCATCGAAGGCCTCATCTACAGCGCCCGCTTCCCCCTCAAGGACATGGACGAAAACCTCATCGCCGCGGTGGCTGCCGCCATCTACGGTTTGAGTCGTCGCAACATTCAACAACTCCGTCAGGGTGAATTCGTCCAGGCCCTCATCGAGGGTAGCGAAGGTTACACCCTGGTACGGAGCATCAATCCCAAGGTCATCTTCGTGGCTCTGTTGCCGAAGGAGGTCAACCTGGGGATGGCTTTCGCCGAAGCGCGCACCGTTTCCGCTCGGCTGGCCGAGATATTGCAGGGTTTGCAATGAGGCACGCGTTGGCTTAGGTCTTGACATGTCCACCCTGCAGGGAGGCGGGGTTCTGCATGGATGGGGAACCGTGTGACCTATCGAATTCACGAGAAGGAGGGTTGCGATGACCGAAGAACAGCGCCAGCAATGGGATCGGTTGAGCCAGATGATGATTTACGGTCTGGAAAAGGGTCTGTGGAATATGCTCGGCGAAGCCTCGCTGGCCGTGGTCGGCACGGTGGGGCAAGAGATGTTGGAGGTGCTGGAAAAGGAATGGGGACTGCAAGTGGAGGGCAGTGACCCTAAAGAATTGATGGCCAACATCGGACAGTTGTTCGTCGAGAAGATGGGCATTGCCGAATCTTTTGACATCGAAAAAGAGGATAGCACCGTGGCGTTGCGAGTGGTCAAATGCCACCTGATGGGCATTGAAGCCAAGTTGGTGGAACAGGGTATTCAGCCCTTTCTCTGCCCCTTCCTCAACATCGCCATGGCGGCTTTGCGCAAGCGCATGAACGGGGCCACCACCATCACCCAATTCGATGTGGACCCCGAATCCCATCGCTGTTTCTTGAAATTTGCCCTGCTGGAGTAGCCTTCGGGGCGGGCCTGGAAAGAAGCCGAAGTCGGACCTGTACCGCTCAGGTTTCTTTCCGGTCAGGCCCTTCTTCCAGGCGGAGCGGGTTTTCTTCGTGTACGAACACATGCTCCCACAAGGGCACGGAGGACGCAGCGTATCCAATAGAGCAGGCCATCCTTTTCCTGGAAAAACGCGTGCCAGGCAGGTGCTGATGCTCGTTGGGGCCGTGCATGGCGCTTACGAAAAGAGGGCGGTTCCGCCGCCCTCTTTTCACACCCCTTTCCCCCGCTCGAAAAAGTAGAACAGGAACCGGGTCAGCGCCTCCATCCCCTTTTCCCAGGTGGGCAGGTGCTGGTGTTCGTTGGGGCCGTGCATATTGCAATCCGGCAGAGCAAAACCGGTGAGCACCGAGGGCACGCCCACGTGCTGTTGCAAAAAGGCCACCGCCGGGATGGTTCCCCCATTGCGCACCAACAGCGGCTCCTTCTGCCAGGTATCGGCCAAGGCCTGCTTCAGGGTTTGCACCGGGGGCAAATCCAGGGGAATGAGCACAGGCCAAGCGCCCACGAGATATTCCAACTCCCACTTTACCCAGGCGGGCATGTGGGCTTCGAGATAAGCGCGGATGCGCTCGTGAATGGTGTCAGGCTCCTGGTTGGGCACCAGACGGCAGGAAAACTTCACCGTAGCCGAAGAAGGAACGATGGTCTTGCTTCCCGCACCCACGTATCCGCCCAGGAAGCCGTGAAACTCCAGCGTGGGGCGGGCGACGGTGCGTTCCAGGGGGGTGTACTCTGGTTCCCCGGTATAGGCCACGATGCCCCATTTTTCACGAGCCTCTTCTTCGGTGGGGAAAGGTATTTGGGCCAAAATCTTCCGCTCTTCTTCCGTCAGGGGAACCACGTCGTCGTAGAACCCGGGCACGGCGATGCGGCCCTGGGCATCGTGCAGGCGACTCAAAGCCTGAATCGCGGCCTGGATGGGATTGGGCATGGCCCCGCCATACATCCCCGAATGGAGTTCCTCCTGGGGACCATACACCCGCAATTCGAAGGCGGCCAACCCCCGCAGACCGTACGTAACCGAAGGCAGGTCTTCGCCGGCCATGCCGGCATCGGGGTTCAGGCACACGTCTGCCTCCAGATGGCTTCGACGTTCACGAAGCACCTGGGGCAGGCTGGGCGAGCCGATTTCCTCTTCCCCTTCCAGAAGGAATTTGATGTTCAGCGGAAGGCCCGCGGCCCGGGCCGCGTCGGCCGCGGCCATGAGCGCGATGATCTGGGCCTTCATGTCGGCCGCACCCCGGGCATAAATTCGATCGTCCCGAATGACGGGCTCGAAGGGCATGCTGTGCCAGTCCTGGGAGCGGCCTGGGGGTTGCACGTCGTAATGGCCGTAAAGCAACACCGTGGGCGCGGTTATCTCGCCGGGTAGATGGGCAAACAGCACAGGGTGGCGGGGTGTGTCCCACAATTGCACGTGAGCATGCAAGTCATAATTCAGTCGACGAGCCAGCCATTCGGCCGCGCGACGCACTTCGCCCTTGTAAGCGGGATCGGTGGAAATGGAGGGAATGCGAAGGAAGTCTTCCAGCCAGCGACGATACCGAGGCTGGTTCTTCCGAAGATACAGAAGGGCAGTATCCAGGGACATGGTGGCCTCCGGGTTGTCGGGTTGTCGAGAGTGCCAGGTTTCGCCGGCGTTCACACGAAACCAAGTATACTATTCTTCCCCGCAAAGGGGAAATTTATGCACGGGAGGGATGGGTATGGGGTTTGTCTTGCCCAGATACACCGCAGAGCAGGCCCGGCGTACGATTCTACGCCGCATACCCTGGGAGGATTGGGAAGCACCTCCGTCCTTGCAGGAAGGCATTGCCCGCCTGTTCGGTGAGGCGTTGACGCCCTGGGAGGCCACCGCGCGCATTGTTCGGGACGTGCGCCGTCGCGGGGACGCCGCGCTGCGGGATTGGACCAGACGTCTGGATGGCCTGGAGTTGACCACCTTTCGCGTGCCGCCAGAGACCCTAAGACAGGCCCTGGAGGCGCTGCCCGCGTCCCTGCGTAAGGCACTGGAACACGCGGCCCGGCGTATCGAAGCCTTTCACCGGGCGCAACCCATCACCTCGTGGCTGACCCAGGATTTGGGCGGCACCCTGGGGCAACTGGTGCGGCCCCTGGAACGGGTGGGGTGCTACGTACCTGGCGGCTCGGCTCCTCTGCCCTCCACGGTACTCATGAGCGCGATTCCCGCGCGGGTGGCCGGGGTGGAACGGGTGGTGGTGGTCACGCCGCCGCATCGGACCTTTGCCCAGGAGGCGGTGCCGGTTTCGCCCGTACTCCTGGCCGCGTGCGCGGTGGCCGGGGTGGACGAGGTGTACACCGTGGGCGGTGCGCAGGCCATCGCGGCCCTGGCTTACGGCACGGAGAGCATCCCTCGGGTGGACAAAATCGTGGGGCCGGGTAACATCTTCGTGACCCTGGCCAAGAAAATGGTGGTGGGCACCGTAGGCATCGATGGCCTGGCCGGGCCTACGGAGACCCTCATCGTGGCCGACGACACGGCCCGGGCCGATTGGGTGGCCGCGGATTTGCTCGCCCAGGCCGAGCACGACCCCCTGGCCGCGGCCATTCTGCTCACACCTTCCGAAGGGCTGATTCGGCGGGTGCAGGAAGCGGTGGAAGCCCAACTGCCCCAGCGCAAACGTCGTGATGTCATCGCGGCCTCCTTACAGCACCGCGGCGGGGCGGTGTTGACCCGGGATTTGGAGGAGGCCCTGGACCTGGCCAACGCGTACGCGCCCGAACACCTGGCCCTGGCCGTACAGGACCCCTGGGCCTGGGTACCCAAGGTGCGCCATGCCGGTTGCGTGTTCGTGGGGGAACACGCCTTCGAGGTGTTGGGGGACTATCTGGCCGGGCCGAACCACATCCTGCCCACAGGCGGAACGGCCCGTTTCGCTTCAGGCCTGCACGTGGGGGACTTCGTCAAATGGATGGGCTTGGTGGCTCTGGACCCCGCCACGGCCCGCAACCTGGCGGGGGATGCCGCGATCCTGGCAGACGCCGAAGGCCTGGATGCCCACGGCTACGCGGCACGATTACGACAGTAAAAAGGCCGGCCCACTGGCCGCCCTTCACGAGCCATAGGGTGGGCGGCTTGCCGCCCAAATCAAAATTTGCTTTGCAGGGTTATTGTATCCCTTCTTGCGACGGACCACGCCCATCTCAAAAAGGAAAAGGGCGGCCGACTGGCCGCCCTTTTCCTTCGTTACGGGCGAATACGCCCTTCCAGCGCATCGTGGAGCCATTGCACGTACCGTTCGTCCCAGTACATGCCGTAGGCCTCGGCCGGATACGGGCCGACGTAGATTTGAGCCTCGTTGTCCGAACGGAACAATTCCCGGGGCGGCGGGTACATGACGATTTCCTCCTCCGGGTCGAGGTGGGTGAACAGGCACAGAAGTTGCGCGATTTCCTGCACGGAAAGGCTGGTCACCACCCGCTGCCGGTAGCGGTTGATGATAGAAGGCAGACGGGCCAGGGTGTGGGGGTCGGAAACGATTTTTTGCAGAATGGCTTTCACAATCATGTGCTGACGCTCGATGCGTCCCAGTTCGCCTACGTCGCTACGGATACGGGCCAGAAGCAGCGCATCGTGCCCATCCAGATGCAACCACCCCGCGGGGAAGTTGGCGTTTTGGTCCGGATCCTGGATGGGGTAGGGCAGGTAGACGTTGATGCCTCCGATGTCGTTGATGAAGTTGTCGAAGGAGAGGCCGTCGATGGCGATGTAGTGGTCCACCCGGATGCCGAAGTTCTTATCCAGCGTTTGAGCGGCCAGGCGGGCACCGCCGCTGCGGTCGGCTTCCGGGTCCCAACTGGGGCTTCCGATGACGCTGATGGAAGCGAATTTCACGGGCGACCCCAATTTGGTGCGCTGGAGGAAATCCTCGGGGAGTTCCACCACCAGGTCTCGGGGGATGGGCACGACCCGGACCTCCGGCTTGACGAAATCCACCCGTACGATGCGAATCACGTCCGCGTTATCGTCGATGCCCGTGCGTCCGCCGATGATGAGGATGTCCATCTTGGCCGGCCCCCCGCACAGCCCACGGGCCGGTGTAGGAGAAGGCGGAGCGGTCGCGACGGCTTCTTGGGTGGGCGTGGCGGCGGCCGTTTCCGAACCCAGCACGGGGGAAGGGGTGGGCGCCATGCCGGTTTCCTGGGCCGGCGGATTGGTGGGCGTGGCTGCCTCGGTGGTGGGGGTGTAGGTGGGGTAGGTAATGGGCTTGCCCAAGGGCGCGCGCATGGCCTTCCAGGCCAGCACGGCCACACCGGCCCAGATGACCAGCACCAGGCCGCCCAAGGCCCATAACCATCGTTCTCGTAGCCACTTCATGGGAATCCTCCTGTTCGGCTTACGACCTCGGCACCGCCGGGGCGTGACGTCGAGGTCGCTTTCCATACACCCGCTTGGTGCCCAAACCAATGGTCTTCGTCTTCAACTCGTACGCTCCCTCTCGGGGAGGCGTTTTGTCGCCCTGGCATTATACCGAAAGGGGAAAAGGCCTCAAGTTCGGTGCCCTCGAGGCAAGCCCCTTTCTTGGGGAAGAAAAAAACGGGCAAACGCATGGCTCAAGGCACGGCTTGAAAGACGATTTGCCATCCCCCAGGATAAGCGCCGTGTTCGTCCGCGCATTGAGGCGGCTGCAGGTCCATGAGGATTTCACTACCCGTTACGACCCGAAGGCGGTACGTCTCCTCGGGTTCCATTTGGAAGTCGGCGTAGCCCAATCCCAGTTCCGGTTTCATACCCGTAACCAGGCGCTCCTGGCCCCGTTCCCAACTGATTTCCAGCACCACGCCGGGGAGGGGATTTCCCTGGGCATCGTACACTTCGATGTGCAGCAAGGCCCGCCGCGCCGGGTCGCAGAAAAGTTCCCGGTGTACGACGCGAAACAGAGGGACCGGTGTGGGCGAAGGCGTGGGGGAACGTTCCACGGGGGGAGGAGCCGTGGGCGAAGCCCGAAGGGCAGGTGTGGGCGTTGGGGCAAGGGCGATGGACGTGGCCGTTGGGCGGGCCTTTTCCGTCGGGGCTCCGGCGGGAACGGGTGCAACGGCTTTGGGCTGAAACAGGTCCCGAGCCAGCAGGTCCAGGGCCTCCGGTTCCCAGGGCCAGGGGCTTTGGGCCAGGGCCTGTTGGGCCTGAGAAAACAGGGCCTGCTGGGGATCGGGGTCCTGCAAGAGGGCCAGGCGGGCGCGGGCACGCACCGGGTCGGGGCGGGCCCAGTAAGCCACGGCGATGAGACTGCGGTACACCTGCTTGAAATCGGCCCGCAGGCTGGCCGGGGCCACGTCCCGGTATTCCACAGGCCAGACCCACCAGGCCAGCACCAAACCCAGCACAAAACCCAGAACAAGCCCGGTGAAAAGATAGCCGGGGCCTCGCGGGGTTTCAGGGGCCGGCGCGCGCGTCATGGCTGGTCTCTCCTGCGCAGGTCCTGGAGCAGGGCACGCATCAACCGGATGTCGTCGGGGCCGTACCCCAACTCCATCACCGCGTGGGTCAGGGCTTCCTCCACCACCTGGGCCGGGTCTTCGCCCAGCAGGGCCAGGTGCTGCCGCGCCCATGCCAGGTCCCGGTGCCGGCTGTACCCTTCGGCCACCATGAGAACGAAGTCCGCCTTGTAGTCAGCCCGAAGGCGGTCGGGGGACGTGTCCACGTATTGAACCGGGTTCAGGAACCAGCCATAGTACAACCCACCCCCAAAACCCACCAGGAGGCTGAGCAGGAAGAACAGCCAGCGCCGGCGTCGAATGCGGGCCAGGTCTTCCGTGCGTGGACGTCGGCGAGAGGGGAAGCGGGTGGTTTTCATGCCTTTCATTATACGATACGTCGGTCGCGCAGAGGATGCACCAAAGTTTCAAAGCACGCGTTTTTCAAAATCCAACAAAAGCGGCACACAGAGAACACAGAGGAAATTTCGATCTGCTCCAGCGAATACTCCGTGTTCTCCGTGGCTCTGCGTGCGTATTTGTTCGAACATGCAAAACGCCTGGTTTCGAAGCAACGAAGCCTCTTCACGCAACCGGGGCCGAGGGTTTGCGGCTTCGTTTCCCCAACTGATAAACGTACACCAGGGGCACGCCTACGGAAAAGAGGAACCATTGAACGGCGTAGCCCAGGTGGGGGCCTTCGCTCAGTTGGAGCCGAAGGGGTTCCTGGATGGGCGGCTCCAGGTCGGGGGCGGCCCCTTCTGGAGGCGTAGCCACCAGGTACACGGGCAGAACCCGGTAGGGACGTTGGGCGTCCAGCACTTGCAACTCGGCCCAGTACCACACCCATTGGTCCGGGCTGGGGGTGGGCACCGTCAGGCGGGGGTTCCGCTCCTCCCCGGGAAGCAGA
>JALWJZ010000096.1 GCA_026996855.1 Anaerolineales bacterium | reverse complement strand
CCCCGCCGGGAAGGGCGGGGACCTTGGAGGCCACATCGACGCTACGGCTCAAAACTCAGGCGGCGGAGTGGTGTAAAGATGAAAAGATGGGGCGGCAAAACCGCCCCATCAAAACAAGACCCCCGCCGGGAAGGGCGGGGACCTTTAGGCCGAATTTACGGCTTAGAACTCAGGCGGCGGGGTGGGGGAGGACTTCTCCTCCTCGGGAATCTCGGCCACCAGGGCTTCGGTGGTGAGAATCATGCCCGCGATGGAAGCCGCGTTCTCCAGCGCGCCCCGGGTGACCTTGGCCGGGTCGATGATGCCGGCCTCCACCATGTCCACGTACTCGCCCTTGATGACGTCGTAGCCGATGCGCTTGTTGTTCTTTTCCGCCTGCAGGCGCTTGACGTTCTCCACCACCACGGAGCCGTCCACGCCCGCATTTTCCGCGATGAGCATCATGGGCTTGCTGAGGGCCTTGCGCACGATGGTGACGCCAATCTGCTCATCCTCCAGTTCCATCTGCAGGTCGTCCAGGGCTTCGATGGCGTTCAGCAGGGAGACGCCACCACCGGGCAGGATGCCCTCCTCCACCGCGGCCCGGGTCGCGGAGACCGCGTCTTCCACCCGGTGCTTCTTCTCCTTGAGTTCGGTCTCGGTGGCCGCGCCCACACGGATGATGGCCACACCACCGGCCAGTTTGGCCAGGCGTTCCTGCAGTTTCTCCCGGTCGTAGTCGCTGGTGGCCTTTTCGATTTCGGCCTTGATTTGCTCGATGCGGGCCTTGATCATCTCGGGGTCGCCCTTGCCACCCACGATGGTGGTGTTCTCCTTGTCGGCCACCACCTTTTCGGCCTGGCCCAGGTCCTCGATGGTCACGCTCTCCAGTTTGCGGCCCGTTTCCTCGGAGATGAGTTGCGCGCCGGTGAGGATGGCGATGTCCTGCAGCATGGCCTTGCGGCGCTCACCAAAGCCCGGCGCCTTGACGGCCAGCACGTTGAGCACGCCCCGCAACTTGTTCAGCACCAGCGTGGCCAGGGCTTCGCCTTCCACGTCCTCGGCGATGACCACCAGGTCCCGCTTGCCAATCTGGAGCAGTTTCTCCAGCAAGGGGATGATGTCCTGGGCCGCGGAAATTTTCTTGTCGTAGACCAGGATGTAGGGGTTCTCCACCACGGCTTCCATCTTCTCAGGGTCGGTGATGAAGTAGGGGGAGATGTAGCCGCGGTCGAACTGCATACCCTCCACGTATTCCACTTCAAATTCCAGGCCCTTGGACTCTTCCACGGTGATGACGCCGTCGTTGCCCACCTTGTCGAAGACCTCGGCAATCAATTCGCCGATTTCCCGATCCTGGGCAGAGATGGCCGCGACGTGGGCCATCTGTTCCTTGGTCTTGATTTCGATGGCCTGCTCCTTCAAGTGCTGGGAAACCTTCTTGGCCGCGGCCTCGATGCCCCGCTTGACCAACATGGCGTTGGCGCCCGCGGCCAGGGCCTTCAAGCCTTCGTTGACCATGGCATGGGCCAGCACCGTGGAAGTGGTGGTGCCGTCACCCGCGATGTCGTTGGTCTTGGTGGCCGCCTCTTTCAACAACTGGGCACCCATGTTCTCGAAGGGGTCCTTGAGTTCGATTTCCTTGGCCACAGAAACGCCGTCATGGGTGATGGAAGGGCCGCCGAACTTGCGTTCCAGGGCCACGTTGCGGCCTTTGGGGCCCAGCGTGGTCGCCACGGCCTGCGCCAGAATGTCCATGCCCTTCTTGAGTTTCTGTCGCGCTTCCTCGGCAAAGATGACCTGTTTGGCGGTCATGGTTTCACCTCCTTGGGGAGTGGTGAGTGGTCAGTGGTCAGTGATGAGTGGCCAGTGAACAGTGGTCAGTGAACAGTGGTCAGTTCTGCTGTCGGCTGACGACTAACTGCTGACGCCTGACTGCTGACTCCTGACTTGCTGACGGCTATTCCTTGCGCTCCACGATGGCCAGGATGTCGCTCTCCCGCAGGATGAGCAGTTTTTCGCCGTCCACTTTCACCTCGGTGCCGGCATACTTGGCGAAAATGACCCGGTCACCCACCTTCACTTCCACGGGGATGCGGGTCTTGCCGTCCTCGGCCCACTCGCCGGGGCCTACGGCCAGCACTTCACCCTCTTGGGGCTTTTCCTTGGCGGTCTCGGGAAGCACCAAGCCGCTGGGCGTGCGCTCTTCCTGTTCGATGGGTTTGACCACAACGCGATTCCCTAAGGGGCGCAATTCGGTGGCCATGGCTTGCCTCCTTCAAGGGGGATTTAGCACTCTCGCCCTTCGAGTGCTAAAACGAATATCCGGCCCTCATGTTAACCGAGGGCCGGAAAAGGTGTCAAGGTATGGCGGAGGGGTTCTTACGAAACTCTTATGCAACGGCTGCGCCCACCGTTTGCAGCACCCGCAGGCCTTCCAGCCGCACCAGGCGGGGGTACAGGGAGCGGTACACCGGGCAGTAGGGCGAGGCGGCGCCTATGTCCCCCGCGGCCGCTTGGGCCAGCACCGGACAACCTCCGCCGCACCAGTACCGCCAGGGGCACGAGGCACAATCGGGTTTCTCCTCCACCCGCGGCGCCGCGACGGACGCCCCTTCCCGCCCCAGAAGCATGGGACAGGAAGCCACCTGGCCCCGGGCCCCCAGGGCAAAGTAGGTATGCCCCGCGGCACAGGCATGCTGGTGGGGATAGTCGAAGCGGGCCCGGTCCAGCAAGCCGTCGATGATGCGGTACGGCGGCAGGTGGGCTTCCAGCCAGTCCATGGCCCGGTGGAGGTGCTCGGTGAGTTCCTCCAAATCGGGAGCCAGGGGGTGGGGCCATTGAGGCGGCCGGTAGAAGTTGAGGTTGAAGGCCGCGCCCACCTCCACCGCGTACGCCACGAAATCCACCAGGCCGGCCACGTTGAGCCGGGTCACGGTGTGGCTCAGGCTCAAGGGCAGGTCGCGCGCCCGGGCCTGGCGAATGGCCGCGTCCACCTGCTCGAAGGTGCCCCGGCCCTGGAGGGGCAGCGCCCGGGTGTGGTCGTGGAAGGCGCCCACGCCGTCGATGGACACCATCAGGGAAAACCCTTCCCGGGCCAGCCAGTCCAGACGCTCCGGCGTCAGGCGGGTGGCGTTGGTGAGCAGGCCGGGGCGGTAGGGCACGTTGGCCTCCCGGGCCAGGGCCGCGGCCAGGCGATGGATTTCCACCAGGCGCTCCCAGACCAAAGTAGGCTCACCGCCCGCAAATTTGAGGTAGACCTCGCCGCCCTCCTGCCGGGCCTGCTGGAAGACGGAGGCCAAAAAGGCGCGGGCCACCTCCACCGAGAGCACGGGGCCCTGTTTGTCCACGTAGCAGTAGGGGCAGCGCAGATTGCACGCGGGGGTGAGTTCCACCCAGTAGGTGCGCACCGGAGGCGGCCCCTGCCACAGGGGCGCGGGCCGGGCCTCCGCGGGCACCACCAGGCCGGCCATGCGCATGGGCTCCAACAGGTCCCGGTGCGCCGCGGGCAGGTCCTGGGGCCGAAAGGTGCCCTGGGGGAGGCGGTGCCACACCTGGACCGCGCGAGGGTCCAGCACCGCTACCCGGCCAAAGGGCTCATAGGGGCTGAGGAACGCGGTGTAGCCCCCCGGCAGCCCGGCGGTGACCACAGGCTCGGCCCGGCGCAGGGCATGGGTAGCGGTATCCAGCGCCAGCACAGCGCCTTCGCCCGCGGGGGTGCAGGCGCAATCGCATTGGGGCCACCGCGCGGAAGGGCTGGGCGGGGCGCAGTCGCATTGAGATAACGCCCCTCCCTTCCCCTTACTAATTTCCAATCTTTGTTGCAAAATGAGCACGCCACTTATGTTTGTCAACGTGTACACCTCAATTGTCCGGCAAATAAACTACCAACAATGCCCATTACCCCACAACCCGCCTTCTACCAAAAGTTTGTACAGGCGGGTCTCCTCAAAAGCGAGCCCCAGCTCCTGGGCCACCTCGCAAAAAACCGTTATGAAAACCCGCAACTCCCCAGGATTCATGCGCCGTAAGCGTTTGTCCAGGTGCTCTTCGGCCTGCCAGCGCACGTAATGCTGGCCCGGCGCTCGCTGAAGGATTTCCAGACCCAACAAAGCCGACCGCGCGGCCTTTTGGAGCCACTCGCTATTCTTTTCGGCGCCGGCTGTGAGGCCGTGATCCAAGGCATACAAGGCCGCCACGACCAGGGCGCGGCCGTATTCCCCCGCCAGGGAAGAACAAATTCCACCATACACCCGCCCCTCTTGAAGCGCTTTTACCCATTCCGGCACATCCTGGGCTTGAGGGCAGCGTTCAACGATAATTCGATGAATTTCTTTCAACAACGAGGCCACCCCTTCGCCGGTGTGGAAGCGCAACCACATTTCGCCCACCAGGGCCTGCACTTCGTAAACGGGTAGTTTCATTTCCTGCGCCATACGGCGCACCACCTGGAAGGTGCGCAGGGCTTTGCGTTTCAAGCGCTCATCGGGTTGGTCAGCATCTCGAGACAAGCGGTACAACTGGCGCAAGGCCCGGGCCAGTTGGTCGTAGGCCTCCAGGCGCCGTAGCACTTCGTCCACTTCATGGGTAAAGATGTCCAGGGCCTTTTGGGCGTGTTCCTGGGCGTTTTGCAAGAATTCACGACGCTGCTCCAAAGAGCGGAACTCCTGGTTGCCCAATCGGCGGTAGGCCTCGGCCAGGGCCAGATGAGCCAGCCCTTCGCCCCGACGGTACTCTACGGCCTGGAAGACCCGCAAGGCCGCGGTAGAATCCTGTACTGCGTCCCAAAAGGAACCCTGCAAAAGATTGATACGCGCCCGGGTGTTCAGGCTCAATCCGTAGAACAACCCCAGCCCCATTTTCAAGCGTAAACTCAAGGCATAGAGCACGAAACGCTCTGCCCGTTCGAATGCCCCCACATGGGCCAGGGCAAAGGCGCCGTCGTTGGCGGCAATGGCTTCTTCCAGATAGAAGACCGCGTTCCGAAGCAGGTTGAAAGCCTCGGTATACCGCTCGATAGCCACAGACCAGGCTTTTTCACGGGCATACGCATAGCCCATCACCCGATTGATGACGCCCTCCAGGAAATATCGCCACCAACGGAGAAAAGGGTCTTCGGAAGACCCTCGCAATGCATGCACCCGGTTCAACGCGTTGCGCAACGTCTGCAAGACTTCGTCCAACTTTCCATCGCGGATTTTCTCATCACTCGCGGCCAAATCCAGCAAAGATTCCAAAATCACGCGAAGCGTTTGCGCGTGTTTTTCTTCCAACCGGGGCAAAGCCGTCTCCATCCATTGCTCCAAATCGCCCCGCACTTGTTCCAACACCCCTTCAAGACGACGACGAAGCGTCGCGGCTTCCCATAAAGGTCGCAATTTCATCAAGCCCGTGATGTAATAACGTTTTTCCTCGGTGGGCAGGGGGAACCAGGGCCGGTCCTTCCCTTCTTCTTCAATCAAATCGTGCCAGTATTCGGAGAGTTCCACGAACAAGGCTCGCACGATGTCGTCCCGCTTCAAACTTCGGGCCTCCCACAGCATGCGCAAAACCCGCCGCATGCCGGCGCTCGGTTTGCTGCGGAGGCGGTAATAGACCACGTCGGCGTAGGCCTGCCGGCGCCAGGCCTCCAGGCGGGTTTGTTGTTCCCACAGTGCTGCAGCGTTTTGAACCTCTTCCCCGTGGCCATGGCCGCCTTCGGCGATGCGGGCATACAAGTTCCGCAACTTACCCCAGATTTCCCGCTCCAAACGATGCTTCACCACAAAGTCCGCGGCCGCCGCCAACAGGCGTTCCAGACGCGTTGATTCGCTCCTTTCAGGCCCGCGTTCGGTTCGGTGGACTTCTTCACGGAACAGCAATTCCCGCACCCAATCGTACACTTCGTCGTGCAGGAAGAAATGGTCTTCCCCGTACAAAGGCCGGACTTTGATAAACACCATGTTTCGAGCGGCCTCCAATTTGCGTCTGGCCCGCTGGATTTCCTCCTCGGAGGGCAAATCCGTGCCCGGTTTCTCCAAATAAGCCAACAGGCCCGGCGACAGCCCGCGCGCGGCCGCGCCCAGGTAGCGCAACAATTCGGACCAGGGGGCCATGTTGAACAAAGATTCCAGCATGTCCGCGGGTCGCCCGGATTCCAGCAAGGCTTCCGCCTCTTGTGGCCGGCGCAAATACATGTCCACGAAAACGCCCAAACGGATGGGCGAACCCTGGGTCAAACGGTGGATGCGCGCCGCGTCCCTGGCCAAACCCTCCACTTCCAGTTCGATTTCCACCTGGCGTAAATAGGCTTCCACTTCTTCCACCGTGAAGGGCCGGAGCAGAATGTCCCGTTCACAGCAAAAATCGCGCTTCTCGCGCACGGCCCGCTGGAGGGCGCGGGTGCGTTGCGGCCGCCCGGCAATGATGAGAAGCAGGGACTCGGGCCGCTGGGTTTCGTCTTGCAACCATTTCCAGAGGCAGTTCCAGGCCTCGGCCAGCGTCACGTCATCCTCCCCCGGCCCGGTACGGTAGACCCAGCGCTCCGCGGTGTCCAGCATCCAGACCAGGGGCAGGGTGCGGCTGATTTCCCGAAAAATGGATTTCACCTGGTTCTGATACGCCTGTCGGGCGTCCCGAATCCGGGCCGCGTCGCCTTGCAAACGAGCCCGGGCCAGGCGGGCGCGGACGTCCTGGTAGCGGCGATAATGGGGGGCCAGCATGGGGTCCTCCCATGCCGAATCAAAAGCCGCCATCAATTGCTCGACGAAGCCTTCTACCGTGTGGGTCACGACATCGTACAAATCCACCACCCGGTCCGGCAGCAACACATAAGCATATTTGTCGCGCCACTTCCGCAACATCTGCTCCAGCAGATAGGTCTTGCCATAACCACCTTTCCCCATGAGAAAGACCACCTGAACCCCCCGCTGGTCCTGGACCGTTTCCAGGGCCTGTTCCAGGTCCCGTACCACGTCTTGGCGGCCCACCATTTCGGTCAAACGGCGAAAACCAACTGGTACCCGCATCCAATCCCCTCCCTCAAAAACGTCTCGCTTCAATCATACCATAGATATATCCTGGGATTCATAAGGGGACACTCAAAAGTCGCCGAAGACTTCAAAGGCGGACGACCGTAGGCCGATGTTGGCCCCGGAGCCGGTCCGACCAAAGCATTCCAAAAAGGCCCGCCTGCAAAAGCTGCCCAAACTGAGACCTTGTTCACCCAAGAACGGCAACCATACCCTCATCCAAAACCCAAGCCTGGCTGCGGGTCCACCGCAGCAGTCCTCGCTTCTGGAGCAGGTGCACCACGCTCCAGGGGTCCCGAATCTCAGGGGAAGTTATCTCCGCTGGCTCGAATGCACGGGCCTCGACTTTTTCGACCACCATTTCCAAAATCTTCAACCAAGCGGACAGAGGCACCTGCTCACGCTCTCTATAATAGGTCTTCCATTCGAGAACCTCTTCACCGTTGGTTACTTTCAACAAAGGACCAAAGGCCCTGCGCAACCAGGACCATTTCAAACACCTACGCCATGCTTGTAGCACCTCATCATCCTGCCAAATTTGAGACCAAAATTTCTGCCCGAAATACTTTGTCTTGCATTGAGCCGCTGCATCCAGAAGGAAAGGAACGCGAGCGGTATATGTGATAATTCGTTTTCTGTCTTCCTCAGAGAGACCCTCGATAAATTTAGGAACTTCTTCTTCCCCGGGTTTGCCCAAAGGGATTTCTCCGGCCCTGCGCAATTCGTCCCGTCGCCAGATGGGGTCCCGGCCTTCCCGCAGGCTGAGCAGCAGGGGCACTCTTGTAGCCAAGAAAGGCACCAAAACCAGTCTTTCAAATTGCGCGAGGGTATCATCGGACAACTCGTCCAGACCGTCCACCATCAAAACCAGGGGCCTCTCCCGCTCCCGCAACACTTTGGTCAAATTCTGAATGAAAAGGGCTTCGTTTTCGGTGCCCCCAGAAACCCACAAGCCGAATTCCTTCGCCAGAAAACGGGTCAAACCGTCCAACCAATTGGGGTCTTTTTCCGGATGTTCTTTACTCACCCAAAGCACGCCTTTTGGCCTTTTCCGAAAAGCATATTTTTTCTTTTCCTCGAAATCTCCCTCTATGGGCACGGGAGCAACGACGATTGACCAAAAGGCACCGTAACGGGAACGGACCTTTTCAAGGTACGATTGAAAGTTATCCGCTTCGTCAATGGTGTTCGGAACGCCTATCTCCCCAACAAACAAGTGCCAGAGATGCAATTGCAGCCAACTCTTTCCCATGCCCACAGGCGTACGCAGAATCCTGACATAATGCCGACTAAAATTTTGCAACCAAACCAGTATCGTATCGCATGCTTTCACCGCTCCCCGATGCCAGCGGAACACCTGTGGGTGATATGGTGTAAATTCTACTACTTGCTTCATTTCCAAATCACCATTTTGGTACGACAGAGGCGCTTTCTCCACCATTTTCTGGATCCCACTCATGCGGCCTGTCGATTTGAATCTGCATTTCAAAGGGTCGCCTGCACGCCAAAACCTTCAGGACCATAAGCAGGTATCCATGCAAACATTATCTCCCTCATAACCTGGTTCAGATACTCGGGACGGAGCCGGCGTCCCTGGGCCTGCTCCAGCAAGCAACGGGTCAGGTAGATGAGTTCCCGGGGCCAGGCGCGCTTCGGGGGCAGGCGTTGCACCAGATACCGTTCCACCTCGCGAAAGCCCGGAACCGCAACGGCATCCAGCGAGGTCATCACCCCCCGACTGGCGGCACGCACGCGCAATTGCAGGATGCGTATCAGGTCTTCCTCGCCCCAGGCCAACTCGACGAAATCCAGAGGAAGATGCGCGCCCTCCGGAACAGGACCGGGGAGAAAGGCCTTCAGATACACGCCCCGGGCTTCCCACTCGCCCAGATGCTCCAACACCGGCCGTAACTGGGCCAACGCGGCCTGGGGGGTACGGGTTTCCGGGAAGGCATCCAGGCCATCCACGTACACAAAAAACCGCTGCGCGCCCATACGTGCCCGCAGCAACGCCAATCCATCCCACAAAGCCTGCCGTATGGCCGGAATCCGCCCCGAAGCCCCTTCCAGGGCCTTTCGATACCAGGATAGAAACCCTTCCAGTTGCTCCGGAACCGGCATCCAAGAGGGTATGAGCAACTGCAAATGGCGTTCCAAAGTCTCCCATTGCCGGTTCCGCACCCAGGCTTCCAGCAAGGGGCGGAAGGGCAGGTAGGCATGCCAGAGTCCCCCTAAAAAGGCCAGGTCCGTGGCCGTCAACGCGCGCCACGTCGCCTCGCCACCCCACAGGGCCTGCAACCACAAGCGGCGGGCCAGCACCCGCAGCGCATCCTCATAAAAGTGGTCCAGGGTTTCCCAGGGCCTTTCGGGCACCACGGGCAACACGATGGTCACCCCCTGTTCCATCAGGGCCTCTCGTTCCAGGCCGATACGCAAAGCCGTCTTGCCACCCCCGGCCGGGGCAAAGACCAGGAGGGAGGTTTCGTCCTTCACGCCATACAGGGCGGGAGGCAGGTATAGATATTCCAGCAGATGCGGGTCTTTGGCCGCATCCAGATGGGCAAAGGGATTGTACACCCACCCATAACGGCGATACCATTGCATGATAAAATCCTCACACGATCCTGCATCCGAGCGCTTTCTACCATAATCTTTTTCTAACCTTAAAAACCTCAATTGACTGACATTCATCTTGCAAATGTCTCACAACTCCCTTACATTTACCCGGCTCTCAAAGGCAGCCAAGACAACCCCTCAAGTTCGACCTCTTCAGAAATGAAGCATAAATTGCATCCATTCTCCGATAAAATAGGACAAGTGCATCGTAGCCCGCAAAAAAGTCGCCCCTCAATTTGTCTCTTTGCCAGCGGCCCGGTATCCAAAGCAAGATGATTGCCCATCTTTTGAGGCGGCTACCCCCGTCTCACAAAGCCAAGGTCCAGGGGCTGCCGGCGCAACCCCAACGCCGTGGCCGTGTGGCGCAGGCGAATACCCTGCCCCCGCACCGTTTCCAGGTATACCGGCTTCCGAGGGTCCGGCTCGATGTCCTTGCGCAAGCGATAGAGCAGGGTGTCCAGCCGGGCGCGCCACAACGCCGGGGCTTCATAGTCCGGGTCGTCGGGCGAGGGTACCCGGGCCATGCCCAGCAATCCTTGGAAATAGATTTCCTCGCGCGAGCAAATCTGTCCGCCTCGGCGGTACAAATAGCGCAACAACTTCCACGTTTCCTCCCCCGCCAGGGAAATTTCCCGGGCGCCCGCGTACACCCGGCGTTGGGCTTCATCCACGTAGAGAGGAGGCGGAAAAGCCCGGGCCAAGCGTAGCCAATCTTCCGGTCCCAAAGGCTGCTCCCGCTCCACCCGGGCCTGGATGAAGGGCGCCATCAACCCCAACCAGGCTCGGGGATGGCCGCGACCGTAATCCCGCAGCCATTCCAAAAAGGCGTCGTCGGCCACCACGTCCTGGAGGCGGGTCCAACGGCCCTCGGTGGCCCAGGCCAGGCGTTTTTCCACCAGGGCTTGCATGTCTTCCCCGGTCCAGCGCAGGGCCTCGGGCGGGAGACGGCGACGCAATACCCCCACGGTGTGCGAAAGCCGCTCGAAAATGTGCCGCGGCACCAGGCACTTGAACACCAGGCCGGGCACGTCCATGAAGCGCAGGGTATTGGCCCAGGCCTCCAGCAGGCCAAGGCCGAACTCGGTTTCCTCGGACGGGATGTCCATGACCACCCACACCGCGGAAAAGCCCAAAACCTGTACCAGGGTCACCAAATAAGCCGCGCCCTCGGCAAAGGTCACGTGTTCGACGGGCACCTCCTGCTCCCCCAGGAGGATGTCCTGGAGGGCCGAAGCGTCGCCCTCCCCCTGGCGCACCAGGGGCCAGAGGTGCATCTGCACGGGTTCGGGCAGCACGCCGTGGACCAACTGGTACAGCGCGGTATCGAACCATTGGGGGCGGGTGGCCGTCCAATGGCCATGCCGGGCCAGATAACTCAACAGCGCCTTCACCCCTTCCCGCAACAACTGAGCACCCAACACCTCCCACGCCGTGGCATATGCGGTTCGGGCCGGAGGGGCGGGTTCCCAGAGCACTTTGAAAGGCGAAGGGGCGCCCTGGGAAGGGGTCCCGCTCAGGAACATGCGGGCCAGCGCGGTCCGGCCGCTGCCGCTTTCCCCCACCACCAACAGAGATTCGTCCTCCCGCTGCCAGTAGGGCCAACGGGCCGGCGGAAGGAAGACCTGGGCCAGCCATTCCTCCTCCTGCTCGGCCGTTTGGCGGGTGAACACTTGCAGCAGCCGAGCACGTATTCGCGCACCCATCAAAGCAAACCTTGGTGCTCAAGGGCTTTTGCCAGCGATTGGAGAAACCGGCCGAAAGAACCGTCGGCGTACTGCAATGCATTCTGCCACGCCGCCTCCGCCTCCGCCCGCTGTTCAGGCTCCCACAGACCCTCCCAGGGCGTTCGGAACCCAAAAATGATATGAATCCATTGCTCCAACATATTGCGTAGGGCCTGGGGAGACCAACGAAGGGAAATTACCCGGAAGGATGTGGAGTTGGTGGGTTCGTTTTGGGCAAACACTCGCAGAAAGACGCCCAAGCGAGCCCATTGGTCCAAGGCCAAAGCGTTTTGCTTCAACCATTGCAGCAAAGCCTCTTCGCTTCCAGAAGGCACCCGAATGAAAAAGAAAGAGTGCTCGAATCCCAAAGGACGCAATTTCAACCAAAAGGCTTCCCAAGAGGGCGGCACATTTATGCCCGATTCTTCGGGTTGCATGAATTTCAAATAGTAACGGAGGAACAAAGTGCGGGCCAAGTCAAACTCCCTTCGCGTCCGAGAAGGCAAATTTTGAACAAACGACTGCCCCTGCGTTGAAAAATCCTCAAACCGGCTTTTTATAATGTCACGATCCCCGTATACGAGTTCCAACAACCGGAAAAAACTGCGGCGTTGATGCGGCCTCAGTTCCACGAACAACGTAGGCCAAAAAGCCAGATGCCGAAGCCAATTTTCCGCCAAAACCCACAACAACCCCTGCCCCGCTTCGCGAGGCGATGGAGCATCACCAAATTCCCATGCCAGAGGAAAAGTGCTCGAAAGTGGCCTTGCCAGGGTTTCCAGCATGTAGACGGCGGCCAGACGGAGATCCCAGGGGGAGGCGCCTATCATCCACCAGTGCCGTCTAACCTCGTCATCTCCAGGCCACGCTTTGGGAGGTTCCCAGATATCGCTTACCGGTCGAGGAAAACGCAAGGTGCCATCTTCCTGGATGAAAAAGGAAGGAGAAGGGCGCGATGACCTTCCCTTATAAGGCGCCTTTTCACCTCGTAATTCCAAAAAAGGAAGGGATTTGGTTGCGGATTCGACAAAAAAGCGGGGACTGTCGCCGCGAAGCCAGGCGATATGCGGTTCGTAACCCAGTTGCCGGGCCAGATCCAAAAGCCGGTGGTCACGCAGTAAAACAGCGGCTTCCTTAAAGGAGCGAGATAAGCGCCGATCTGCAATCTGCCCGAATTTCAACAACTGCGCCAAGGCCCAAATTTGCAACCCACGCACCGAAGGCAAATCCGCCCTGTCATAGTCTTTGGGATTCGCGTGAGGAGCAAAGGGCCAGGCGGCAATCCGTTCCGCCCATTCCCCAACAGAACGACACGTCCATCCCTTGGAAAGCAGCCGCGCCAAATCCTCCCAAATAGGGGAACGAAAGCGTCTTCGGGCCAGGCGCACGGCTTCCGCCAATACATCATGCAGCGTGGAATCCAAAAGGTCGTCGGCTTCCAGGCAAATCAAAGAAAGGGTCTGCAGCCATTCTTCTTCCGTGACCATGTTGGGTAGGGGATAACACCGTACGTGAGCATTCGGATGGAATAACCACAATTTTAAATGAGGTAAATCCGGAGACTGAGCGAGTTTGGTGTACATTTCTTGGCGAAACTGTAGCGCTTCGGTTTGCAATTGCCATTCCCGGAGCAACCAACTCCCCCAAAAAGTCACAAATATCGTAATACCCGCGCCACCATACTTCCACACGTGATGGGCAAAGCGCGCCAGCCATATTTCTTTTAATAAAATTTCAAAATCTTCCTCTGAAGGCGCTAAACTTTGAAAATAAACATTGAAGACGAGAAGCGCAGAAAACAAAAGTATAGATATAATAGCCCCGTACTTACCCCAACAAGACCATTTATCGTCATTACAGCGACAAAATTGCATTTGTCCGAGCTTTCCGCCTTTCCTCGCCATGCGCCCCCTCCTTGAGCAACGCCACGTTTTCGGCTTCGGTCACACCTCTGCGGGCACCGCCGCCGCGTCCAGCCATTGGGCCGCCAGGTCCGGCAGGGACTCCCACGGCCCCTGGTACACCCGGCAGGCCGGCAGGGACCGCAGAAATACCTGCCCGTACCGGCGGTGAATCAGCCGGGAATCGAACACCACCACCAGGCCCCGGTCCGTGCGGGTGCGGATGAGCCGACCGAAGCCCTGGCGAAAGGCCAGCACCGCGTCGGGCAGGGAGTACTGGGTGAAAGGGTCCGGGTACATCTCGGCCCGGGCCGCGTGCAAAGGGTCATCGGGCACGCCAAAGGGCAGTTTGGTCAGCACCAGCACCGAAAGGTCCTGGCCGGGGATGTCGATGCCCTCCCACAGGGAGCGGGTGCCCAAAAGCACCGCCGCTCCCCCGGCCCGAAAAGCCCGCACCAGAGACTGCACGGAGCGCTTTTCCTCCTGGAGGAGCAGCCGGATGCCCGCGGCCTCCAACGCGGAACGAATGCGCCGGGCCACCGCGTCCATCTGGGCGTAGGAAGTGAACAGCACCAACATACGTCCTTGCGTCGCGCGGGCCAGTTCCACCAGCGCGGCCGAAAGTACCTCGGTGTACTCCGGCCCGTTGGGACGCGGCACGTTGCGCACCACGTACATCAGGGCCTGGTTTTCGTAATCGAAGGGGGAAGGCAACAGCAACGTGCGGGCCTGGAACATCCCCAGCCGCTCCTGCATGAAGGCAAAGGAACCAGCCACGGTCAACGTGGCGGAAGTGAGCACCGCGGCGGGCTTCTTTTCCCACAGGCTTTCCTGGAGCAGGTGGTCCACCCGGCGAGGCGCCCGCACCCAGGCCATCTGTTTCCGCTTGGGGTCCCATTCCAGCCAGTGGACCTCCGCGTCCCAGCGCAATTCCCCTTCCAGGAAGAAGGCCTGCAAGTGCTCCCGCACCTCCAGGGCCCGCTGGTCCAGGGTCAGCAGCCGGCCGTGGACGTCTTCCAGGGCCTCCTGGGCTTCGGGGTCTTCGAGTTGCTGGTACAACCGGTGCACCAGCAGGGCCAATTGCTCCAAGCGGTCGTGCAGGGTTTCCAGGTACGTGCGCACCCGCAACCACTCCCGCTCCACCTGCTTCCACCAGGGCTGATGGTAAAAATGAGGCGTCATGCGGATGCGCAAGGTGTACCGATAGCGCTCCCGGTTGGGGTGGGTCTGATTGAGATAGTCCTGGAAAAGGGCCTCCAGGATTTTGAGTTCTTCCTGGAATTGAAAGGCCGCGTCCACCGCGTGTTGAATCCACCCCCGGACCCGCACCTGGTAGTCGGGGGAAGCGTGCTGCTGGAAGAGGAAAGCGATGCGTCCCAACAACCCCTTCTGCCGGTGGCCCAACTCCCGCAAAAACCCGCGCCAGGTGCCGGGGGAAAACTCCTGGGTAAGGGCCTCGGTGGCGGCCCGCTCCAGGTGGTGGGCTTCGTCCAGCACCAGGCGGGAGAACTCGGGCAGCACGCGAAAGCCCCCAATGGCATCGGCCATGAGCAGCGCGTGATTGACGATGACCAGGTGGGCCTCGTGGGCCGCGCGGCGGGCCCGGTAGAAAGGACACTGCCCGCCCATGCGCTGGGTACAGGTCTTGGCGGTACACCCCTCGTCTTCCGCGTTGATTTGACGCCACACCCACATTTCATGGCCCCGCAGGGTCAGGTCGTCCTGCTCACCGGTGCCCCCTTCCACCAACCACACCAGGGTGCGGCCCAACACCTGGAATTCGCTCTCGTCCCGGGGGCCTTCTCGTAATCGGTCTTCCAGGCGCCGGGGGCACAGGTAATTTCCCCGGCCTTTGAGCACTACGGCCCGCAGGCCCACATCCCCCAGCATCTTTTGCACCAGGGGAATGTCCTTGTGCAGCAACTGGTCCTGGAGCACTTTGGTGTAAGTGGAAACCACCACGGGCTGCTGGTGACGCAGGGCCCACAACGCGGCGGGAACCAGGTACGCCAGGGACTTACCCGTACCCGTGCCCGCCTCCACCATGAGGTGCTCTTCCCGCAACAGGGCTTCGGCCACGGCTTCGGCCATGTGCATCTGGGATTCCCGCACTTCGTAACCGGGGAACACCCGGGCCAGCGGCCCCTCCGGGCCCAACAAGGCCCCGCTTTCCAGGGGGTGGGGAAGGCGTTCCCCTGGCGGTGGCGGAGAGGTCATGGGCTCATCGCGTCCCGTCCACCCCAGCGGGCGGGTTTTGGGTCCGCGGTGGCGGCGCAGGCCCTCCTGGAGCACCACCGCGGCCGGCCAGTGCACCCGCTGCGCCCAGCGCAGCAGCAGACGCAGCAAATTCTCGGGCAATTCCGCGGCCTTTTCGCACAGGGCCAGGAAAAGCCAGCCCGTGGTCTCCGCGTCTTGCAGCGCCCGATGGGCAGGGGTTTGGGGCAGGTGCAGGTAGTGGGCCAGGGTCCCCAGGGAGAAATCCGGCGCCCGGGGCAAAAGCACCTCTGCAGCCCGCAGGGTATCCGCGATGGGATGCCGGCGGAACAGGCCCTGCATGTGCAAAAAGGGCAGGTCGAATTTGTGCAGGTTGTGCCCCACCAGCAGGGAATCGCCCACGAAGGCTTGCAGCGCATCCACTACCTGGTGGATGCGGGGCGCATTGGCCACCATGCCATTGTCAATACCCGTGATGCGGGTGATATGGGCAGGAATGGGCTGGCGCGGCTTGATCAGTTCCGCCCATCGCGCCACAATCCGGCCCGCTTCAAAGCGCACCGCGGCAATCTCGATGATTTCATGCTGCCGCGCGTCCAGGCCGGTGGTTTCCAGGTCCAGAGCCACAAAAGAGCGCATCATGAGTCACATTATACCCCGACTTTCCCGGCCCCCCCAGTTCGCGGCTTCCTGGTAAAATACTCACACCATGTTCACGCCTCGCCCCTCTTCCGCGCCCGAATACTCGCCCCACTGGAACCCTACCACCAAACTGGTGGTGGGGTTGACCCTGGTGGCACTGGTCGCGGGCATCATCATCACCTTTCGGCAGTACATTGCGCCGCTGACCATCGCGCTGGTGTTGGCCTATCTGCTTTATCCCGTGTGCCAGTGGGTCCACCGGCGATTGCGGCTTTCCTGGCGCCTCGCGGTGAGCATGGTCTTCCTTTTATTCATCGTGCTGCTCATGGGTGTACTGGTGCTTTTGGGCTTCGTGCTGGTGCAACAAATCCAAAGCCTGTACCAGGTGCTGCTGGCTTTCTTCCTGGACGAAGTACCCCAACTGGCCCGGGAACTTTCCCAATCGGTGTATCTCATCGGGCCCTTCCGCCTGGATCTGACCCGCTACGACTGGGATGCCATCGCGCAACAGGTGCTCACCGGCGTACAGCCCCTTTTGGGCCAGGTGGGCGTGCTGGTCAGCGTCATCGCCACCCGCACCCTGGCGCTGCTGGGCTGGCTAGCTTTCGTTTTGCTCATTGCCTACTTCCTGCTGGCGGAATCCGACCAGGCGGCCATGACCTGGCTGCCCCTGAACCTACCCCACTACGGTTATGACCTGCGCCGCCTGCAGGAAGAACTGGGGCGCATCTGGCATACCTTCCTGCGGGGGCAGTTCACCGCGTTTCTGGTGATGTCCGTGCTGGCCGCGGTGGTGCTCACCGGGCTGGGTGTGCGCTACAGCCTGGGCCTGGCCCTGCTGGTGGGTACGGCCCGCTTCCTGCCTTACATCGGGCCTCTGGTGGTGTACATCGTCATCGGCCTGGTGGTCATGCTCCAGCCGGGCAACTTCTGGGGCCTGGAACCCTGGAAACACGCGAGCCTTAGCATCGGCCTGCTCATGGTGCTGGACCAGGTCTACGACAATCTGGTGATGCCCCGTTTCTTCGGCCGCATCCTGGGGGTGCATCCGGCCATGGTGTTGCTGGCGGCCATCATGCTCACCCGGCTCATCGGCATCATCGGGTTCATGCTGGCCGCGCCTGTGGTGGCTTCGGCCAAGGTGCTGCTGCGCTACGTGATTTACAAACTCTTCGACATGGACCCCTGGCATCCCGAAGGCCTGCCGGCCAAACCGGAGCCGCCCAAACCCTGGTGGCACCGGGCCTGGCGTCATGTCCGCCGGGAAGCGGAACGCCTGCGTCGCGAGTGGACCGCGCCTTCCACCGAAGCCTCGTCCCCGTCCAAAGACCCCAAAAGGAGGCGATAAACCATGCAGGAACCCCGAACCATGATCATGGCGGAAACGCCCAATTTCATCGCCTGGGCCGCGGAAGAGCCCGACGGCGAAACCACCTACCACATCGAACTGGGAAACGTGACCCTGCATTTCTTCCAGGAAGAGTGGGATGAATTTTTGCAACTCATCGGCAAGATTTTGGAGGTGCCCTCGAAATGACGAAGCGCAAGGCCCACAACCGGGGAAGGGACGGGCCCCTTCCCTGAAAGGCCTTCGAAGCAGAACCGAACAGGATTGAAGACCATGACCTCCAGGTTCAAACGGGCGGACGTGTTGGTCGTCACCGAAAACGAAGAATTGCACACCGCTTTTCGCCGGGTACCGGGCCTGATGAACCGGCCGGTACGGATATTCCGCTACCCATCGTTGGTGCATCCCGGTGTGCTGGATGCACCCACTCCCTGGGCCGTGATTTTCCTGGATATGGCTCTGTTGCACCGGGAAGAAGTCGAAACCTGGTCCCCGGTCTTGCGCCGTTTGTTCCGCCGTTACCCCCGGACCAAATGGGTGGCCTGCGGCTCCACCATGACCAAACTGCACCTGCTTCCCCGCTGGTTGCGCTTTCATCGCACCCTCACGCCACCCTGGACGCCCGAAACCCTGGCCCAGGTGCTCAAAGAATTGTTGCTGCCCCATGCGGAAGTGCAGGCCGCGCTGGCCCTCTCCACAGCCCTTCCACCCCGACCGGAATGGCTGGACGCCGACGTGGTACGGGAGCGCTTGGTGGAGGTGAAAAGCCGCCTGGCCCTGCGCGGCATGGGCTGGTACGACTTCCGGGTCGGCCCCCTGATGTGGATGGGCGACCTGTGGCCGGAGACCTTCCGCCCCCATCCGCCCAGCCCCGGGGAAGCCCCGCTGGCCCGCTACGCCTGGTGGGACGACGACCTGGGGTCCTACTGGTTCTACGCGTTACCGGTGTTCCAGGAAACCTGGCTCGCGGCCTGGGGCGCCACCCCGTTTCCCCATCGCCTCCTCCCCGAGGCCCTCTCCGCGCTGCGGGACGCGTTCCAGCACATGGAACCCCCCACCAGGGCCGAACCGCCCCCCGACCACACCCTGCCCGACCTGAAACCCCTGTTCGACGACGTGCCTCCTCCTTTCCCCAATTCGTGAAAACGCGTCATCCTACCGGCGGCGTGTATTCGGTCATCGCGTGGAAGATGCGGGCCATGTGGCGCGCACCCTTCTCGAAAAGATCGATGCGGATGTTCTCGTTGGGCGCGTGGATGCGGGAACCGGGGTAGGCGATGCCCGCGGTGGCCGTGGGCAGGCCCAACTTATGCACGAACATATAGGCCGGGCCCGAGGGCCCCACCATGGGCACTTTGACCATGGGCCGGCCATACACGTCCCGGGCCGTCTCCACTACCAGGTCCACGAAGGGATGGTCCGGGTCCATCTTCATAGGGTGCAGGCCACCCAGGAAGCGGACCTGCACGTCGCCAAAGCCCTGGGCCTGCAAGTGGCGGACCAGTTTCGCCGCGATGTCCTCGGGTTTTTGCCAGGGGACCAGGCGAAACTCCAGTTTGGCCCGGGCCCGGGCCGGGAGCACGGTTTTGGCCCCGGGCCCTTGGTAGCCCGCGGTCAGCCCGGTGATGGTGCAGGAAGGCTCGAACACGGCCATGCGGTACAGGGTCAGAGGGTCGGTTTCCCCTTTCAAGAAAGTCTGGCCCGGCTCCAACAGTTCCTCGAAATCCTGCAAGCGGTCGAGCATCTGGCTCAAAAGTTCCAGGTCGCGTTCCGTGGGCGGCTGCACGTCGTCGTAAAAACCGGGGATGTGCACCCGCTCGTCGGGGGTCTTGATGCTGTTCAACGCCCACACCAGGCGCCAGGCCGCGTTGGGGAGGAAGGAACCGCCAATACCCGAATGCACGTCTCGCTTCAGGGCTTTCACTTCCAGTTCGAAATACGCAATCCCCCGCATCCCCAAATGTTGCAGGGGGACGTCGTCCTTGCCCACGCCGCCGAACTCCCAAATGCACCCATCCGCCTGGAAACGCTCAGGGTGCTCGTCCATCATGGCCTGCAGGGTCTCGCTCTTACGGCCTTCTTCTTCGCCCTCCACCACGAAACGCACGGTGCAGGGCAGTTCCCCGTGAACGGCCAGCCAGGCATCCACCGCGAGCAACCGGCTGATGAGGTGGCCCTTGTCGTCGCTCACCCCGCGTCCGTAGAGGAAATTGCCCCGACGGGTAGGCTCGAAGGGCGGGGTCTCCCACTCGTCCAGCGGGTCGGGGGGTTGCACGTCGTAGTGGTTGTAAATCAACAGTACCCGGTCGCTGCGTCGGCCCTGCCGCTCGGCCCACACCACGGGCGTGATGCCCGAAGGATGCGAATACACCACCACGTCGAAACCACGACGGCGAAAGGCCTCGGCCACCCAATCCGCGGTGCGGTGCAATGCGTCCACGTCGTGGAACACACTGGGAATGCGGGCATAATCCTGCAATTGGGCAATAGCCTCGTCCAAATGGTCGCGAATGTACGCATCCAAAGCCCTGGTGTCCATGAGACTTCCTCCTCAAGCATGTGGCATGTATGGGAAAGTATAATCGAATCGAATGGGCGAACGTTGGCGTGTGGGGCCTGGGCGCTGCTTTGGCCTCAATCCCGCGTACGCCCACCTTGGTCGGCAACGCCACCACCTTCCAAACGACGCAGGCCGTTTTCCAAGCGCCGAAAACTTTACGATAAAAGTAATAGGACGAAAGTCACGAAATTACGTTGTTCGCCCTCGCACTGTGAGCCAGCGCGCATATTCGCTTTTATAATGAAGTCAAAGGCCTTCCATTTCGTACCGCTATGCTGCCAATCGAGCAACTTTTTCTTGCCCGCTGTGTTCCAGTTAATAAGAGCAAAACAGCTCTGTGGAGGTGCGCTATGAAACGACTGTTCTGGATGGCCCTGGTGTTGGCTTTGGCGCTGGGATTGCTGGTGGGTTGCAAGAAGGCCGAACCCACCGCGCCGGCTGCCGAAGAAGCCCCGGCCGGAGAAACCCAAGCCCAGGCCGAGGCCCAGGAAATCGTGCTCACCATCGGCTTCACCGAATCCAAGACGGGCAAACTGAACGTGTCCTCGGGCCGCCAGGCCAAAGGCCTGCGCCTGTGGATGAAGCAGGTCAACGAAGCGGGCGGCATCAAACTGAGCGACGGCACCGTGGTCAAGTTCAAGGAAGCCTCCTATGACGACGAATCCAGCAAGGACCGGGTGCAGGAACTCTACACCAAACTCATCACCGAAGACAATGCGGACTTCCTCATCAGCCCCTACTCCAGCGGCCTGACCGCGGCTTCCGCCGTCATCGCCGAGCAGTACGAAAAGGTGATGATTACCACCGGCGCCGCGTCGGACTCCATCTACAAGCAGGGGTACATGCACGTTTTCCAGATTTACACCCCGGCCAGCCGCTACCTGACGGGCGCCATCGACATGCTCAAGGAGGCCGACCCCAACCTGAAGAAGGTGGCCTTCGTGTACGAGCAGGCCAAGTTCGCCACTGCGGTGGTGAAAGCCGCCAAGGCCTACGCGGAAGAGCAGGGCTATGAGGTGGTGCTCTTCGAGGGCTACCCCGCGGACACCACCGACTTCGGCCCCTTCATCAACAAGATCGTGGAATCCGGTGCCGAAGCCGTGCTGGGTGGCGGCCACTTCCAGGATGGCTCCACCTTTGCCCGCCAGTTGTACGAGAAGAAGGCCCCGGTGAAGGCCGTGGTGCTGCTGGTGGCACCGCCGGAGCCGGATTTCGCGGAACTGGGCGACGCGGCCTACGGCATCATCGGGCCCAGCCAGTGGGAACCCCAGGTTAAATTCACCCCCGAAGCCGCCAAGGAACTGGGCATCGAATGGTACGGGCCTTCCAACGAGGAATTCATCAAGGCCTATGAGGCGGCGTACAACGAAGAACCCTCCTACCACTCCGCGGGCGGCTACGCCGCGGGCGTCATCCTGGAATACGCCATCAAGAAGGCCGATTCCGTGGATCCCAAGAAGGTGAAGGCTGCGCTGGAGGCCACCGACGTGCTCACCTTCTTCGGCCACATCAAGTTCGACACCAGCGAAGAGGCCCACGGCTTGCAAATCGGCCACGAGATGGTGTACATCCAGTGGCAGAAGAAGGACGGCCAACTGGTGAAAGAGGTGGTATGGCCGAAAGAAGGCGCCACCGCGGAACTGATTTACCCGCTGCCCCGCTAATGAGCCCAAGGGGGATGGAACCGCATGGGTTCCATCCCCCTTTTCTGCCCTCGAAAAGGCATCCGAACTCCGCAAACGCCTGCTTGATGGTTCAATCCCGGCCGAATCGTCGGCTTTGGAAAAGCACATAACGCACCAAACTCGAACACCGAAAAGGCCCGGGCCTTTTCGGAGCCTACCCGAGGAGGTTTCCCCGTATGGACATGGGTTTCCTCATGGCATCGTTAATCGACGGCCTGCTCCTGGGCTTCGTCTTTGGCATCGCCGCCATTGGCCTGACCTTGATTTTCGGCGTCATGGAGGTCATCAACCTGGCCCACGGGCCGGTCATTGCCCTGGGTATGTTCACGGTGTACTTTGCAGCCACCCTGCTGGGCCTGCATCCCTACGCGGGCGTGGGCCTTTCCGCGGTGACGGGATTGCTGCTGGGCATCCTCATTTACGCCATCGCGGTGCAACGGGTCATCGGCCAGCCCCACCTCTCCAGCCTGCTGGCCACCTATTCCGTCAACATGATGATCATCGGCATCGGCACCGCGGTGTTCACCGCGTCGCCCCGCAACATCGAGTTCAGCCTGGGGAGCATCACCCTGGGCCCGGCCACCATACCCGTGGCCCGCATCGTGGCCGCGGTGGCCGCTTTGCTGGCCGCGGTGGCGTTGTATTTCTTCATGCAGTACACCCGCTGGGGCAAATTCATTCGCGCGGTCACGGACAACCGGGACGCGGCCGAACTGGTGGGCATTCCTTCCAACAAGGTGCTGGCCTTCAGTTTCGGCCTGGGCACCATGCTGGCCATGTTCTCCGGCGGGCTGATTGCCACCCTCTTCCCCTTCACCATCCTGGAAGGGGGCAAGTACGAACTCAAGAGTTTCGTCATCAGCGTACTGGGTGGGCTGGGCAACCCCATGGGCGCCCTGGTAGGTGGCATCATCATCGGGCTCATCGAGGGCCTGGTGCCCGTGTTTCTGCCCACCACCTGGGTGCTGGTGGTGGAGTTCGTGCTCTTCGTTTTGATTCTGCTCGTTCGGCCCACGGGCCTCTTCGGCGGACGGGCTTCGTGATTTCACGGTGGAGAAGGCGCTATGAAACGTTCCGTGTGGTCTTTCCTATTGCCCCTTTTGGTGGTGCTGGCCGTGGGGTTGTTCCCCCTGGTCACCCAAAAGGACCTGCACCGGGAAACCGCGTTTACCTTGCTCCGGGCCGTGGCCCTGGCCGCGAGTTTGAACATCATCCTCGGCTTCACCGGGTACGTCAGTTTCGGTCATGTGGTCTTCTACGGCCTGGGCGGATACGTGGCCTTTTACCTGGTGGCGGTGAAGGGCTGGCCCTTCTGGGCGGCCATGCTCATGGGTGGCGTGGCCGCGGCCTTGCTGGCCTACCTCATCGGCGCGGGCATCCTGCGCCTGCGGGGCGCGTACTTCGCGCTGGTGACCATCGGTGTGAACGAAGCCATGAAGGCTTTCATTTACAATTTCCAGCCCTTCGGCGGCCCCACCGGGTTGACCATGAACTTCGCGGTGTACAAAGCCTACGGCGGACCCAAAGCCGTGCTATGGATGACGTACTACTGGCTCTTCGCCATTGCCATTTTGTTGGTGCTGGTCACTTACTGGATTCGCACCTCCAAGTTCGGCCTGGGCCTGCTCTCCATTCGGGAAGATGAAGACGCGGCCGAGGTCATGGGCGTGCGCACCGCCCGCTTCAAAACCTGGGCCTTCACCCTGTCCGCGTTCTTCCCCGGCCTGGTGGGCGCGATTTTCTTCTTCCGCAACGCCTCCATCGAACCCCACGACGCCTTTCCCCTACACGTGTCCATCGAGTCCATCGTCATGGTGATGCTGGGCGGACAGGGTACGGTCATCGGTCCCCTGGTGGGAGGCATCGGCTACCAGTGGATGCGGGTTTTCTTGCTGACCAATCCCCTTCTGAAGAACATCCAGTTGGCCGTGGCCGGCGCGCTGTTGTTGCTCATCGTGCTGTTCATCCCCGCGGGGTTGGTGGGCTGGCTGCGTCGCCGGTTCCCCGCGACCCGGAGGTTCCTGTTATGAACGTGCTCCTGCGCACCGAAAACGTGGTGAAACGCTTCGGCGGCCTGGTGGCCGTCAACCAGGTCTCCTTTGAACTGTACGAAGGGGAAATCCTGGGCCTCATCGGCCCCAACGGCGCGGGCAAAACCACCCTGTTCAACTGCATCAACGGCATCTACCGGCCGGAGGAGGGCCGCATCTTCTTCCGGGATACCGACATCACCGGCTGGCGGCCCTGGCGCCTGGCTCACATGGGCATGGCCCGCACCTTTCAGATTGTGCGGCCCCTGGCCGAACTCACCGTGCGGGAGAACGTGATGGTGGGCGCGGCCTTCGGCGAAAAGCAAATGCCCCTGCGCCAGGCCGCGAAAATTGCGGACGAGGTGCTGGAATTCCTCGGGCTGGCCCCACGGGCCGACCAACTGGCCGGGAGCCTGAACGTGGCCCAGAAAAAGCGGCTGGAACTGGCCCGCGCGCTGGCTGCCCAGCCCCGATTGCTCCTGTTGGACGAGGTGCTGGCCGGCCTCAACCCCACGGAAGTGGACGAAATGGTGGAGACCATCCGCCGCATTCGGGAGCGGGGCATCACCATTTTGATGATCGAGCACGTGATGCGGGCCATCATGAACCTTTCGGACCGCATTCTGGTCCTCAACTTCGGCGAACTCATCGCCGAGGGCACGCCCGAAGAAATCGCCCAAAACGAAGAGGTCATCCGGGCCTATCTGGGCGACCCCAAACTGGCCCAGCGCTTTGCCCTGGAGGAGTGACATGGCCATTCTGGAAGTGCAAAACGTCTCCACGGGTTACGGCGAGGTGCAGGTACTGTGGGATGTCAGCCTGCGCCTGGAACCCGGCCAGGTGACCGCGCTGGTGGGCGCCAACGGCGCGGGCAAGACCACCCTGCTCCGCACCATCGTGGGGCTGCTCAAACCCTGGCAGGGCAAGATTTTCTTCGAGGGCGAGGACGTCACCCGCCTTCCCCCGCACCGGAAGGCCAACATGGGCTTGATTCTGGTGCCCGAAGGCCGGCAACTCTTCACCCACATGACGGTGCTGGAGAACCTGGAAATGGGCGCCACGCCCCCGCGCGCCCGGGAGAAATTCCAGGAAAACCTGGAACTGGTCTTCGACATGTTCCCCCGCCTCAAGGAGCGGCTCCACCAAAAGGCCGGCACCATGAGCGGCGGCGAACGCCAGATGCTCGCGGTGGCCCGGGGCCTCATGGGCGCGCCCAAGGTGCTCATGATTGACGAGATGTCCCTGGGCCTGGCCCCCGTGTTGGTGCTGGAACTGTACGAAAGCCTGCGCAAACTGCGGGAAGCCGGCATCACCGTGTTGCTGGTGGAGCAAAACGTGCACATGGCCCTCTCCATCGCGGACTACGCCTACGTGCTGGCCGAGGGCCGGGTAGAACTGGAAGGCCCCTCCAAAGAGGTGGCCCGAAACCCCCACGTGCGGGAGGCCTACCTGGGCATCTGACGGCCCTCCTACCTTTGCCGGAAAGGAACCCGTTGGCCGGGCGATGCCGTTGCCAACGGGTTTTTGTTTTTTTCCGCCGCACATCAAAAACGTTGACAAACCCGCAGGAACGCATATAATGGCAAGTGCCCTGTGGGCCGTTAGCTCAATTTGGCAGAGCAGCGGACTCTTAATCCGCGGGTTGCAGGTTCGAGTCCTGCACGGCCCACCAAAACACCCGGGGATGGAAAGCCCGGGTGTTTTTCGTTTCCAAAAGATGGGCAAATGTTAACGTGCTTCTTGCAAAGGCCTGTTATGCTAAAGGCCAGAAAATTGGGGAAACCCGAAGCGTTCCCCGAACCCACCCGGAAGCTATTGTCTTAGGAGGTGAAAACATGGCCGAGAAAATCGTAGGCATCGACCTGGGCACGACCAACAGCGTGATTTCCGTGATGGAAGGTGGGCAGGTAACGGTCATTCCCACCGCGGAAGGACCGCGCATCTGCCCCTCGGTGGTGGCCTTTACCAAGAAGGGGGAACGGTTGGTAGGGCTGCCCGCGAAGCGCCAGGCCATTCTGAACCCGGAGAACACCATTTACTCCATCAAGCGCTTCATGGGCCGCTTCTACGACGAGGTGGAAGAGGAGCGCCGCCTGGTGCCCTATAAGGTGGTCAAGGGCCCCGCGGGGGACGCGCGCGTGTACATCCCCGCGGTGGGCAAGGAATTCACGCCCCAGGAAATTTCCGCCATGATTCTGGCCAAACTCAAGGCCGACGCGGAGGCCTACCTGGGGCATCCTGTGAACAAGGCGGTCATCACCGTGCCCGCGTACTTCAACGACCGGCAGCGCCAGGCCACCAAGGACGCCGGCCGCATCGCCGGCTTCGAGGTCAAGCGCATCATCAACGAGCCTACCGCGGCCGCGCTGGCCTACGGCCTGGACAAGAAGAAGGAAGAAACCATCCTGGTCTTCGACCTGGGCGGTGGCACCTTCGACGTGAGCATCCTGGAGGTGGGCGAAGGCGTCATCGAGGTGAAGGCCACCGCGGGCGATACCCACCTGGGCGGCGACGACTGGGACCAGCGCCTCATCGACTACATCGCGGAAGAGTTCAAGAAGGAGCACGGCATCGACCTGCGCCAGGACCGGCACGCGCTGCAGCGCCTGAAGGAGGCCGCGGAAAAGGCCAAAATCGAACTCTCCACCGTCACCGAGACGGAAATCAACCTGCCTTACATCACCGCGGACGCCACCGGGCCCAAGCACCTGCAGATGACCATCACCCGGGCCAAGTTCGAGCAACTCACCGAGGACCTGGTGGAGCGGCTCAAGGGTCCCTTCTTCCGGGCGCTGGAAGACGCGGGGCTGAAGCCCACCGACGTGGACGAGGTCATTTTGGTAGGCGGCGCCACCCGCATGCCCATGGTGCAGCGCCTGGTGAAGGAGCTCACCGGCAAGGAGCCCCACAAGGGCGTGAACCCCGACGAGGTGGTCTCCGTGGGCGCGGCCATTCAGGGCGCGGTGCTGGCCGGTGAAATGAAGGACATCCTGCTCCTGGACGTGACGCCTCTTTCCCTGGGCGTGGAGACCTTGGGCGGCGTAATGACGGTGCTCATCCCGCGCGGCACCACCATCCCCGTGCGCAAGACGGAAATCTTCACCACCGCCGAGGACAACCAGACCGCGGTGGACATCCACGTGCTCCAGGGCGAGCGTCCCATGGCGCGAGACAACATCAGCCTGGGCCGCTTCCGCCTGGAAGGCATCCCGCCGGCGCCACGCGGCGTGCCGCAAATCGAGGTCACCTTCGACATCGACGCGGACGGCATCCTCAAGGTAACTGCGCGCGACCGGGCCACGGGCAAGGAGCAGCAAATCACCATCACCGCCACCACCAACCTGACGGAAGAGGAAATCCAACGCATGATTCGGGAAGCCCAGGAGCACGCGGAGGAAGACCGCCGACGGAAGGAGATTGCCGAGGCTCGCAACGCCCTGGACGCGGTGGTCTACCAGGCCCGCAAGTTCCTGCAGGAGCACGGCGACAAGATTGCCGGCCCGGACAAGGAACGGCTGGAAGCCAAGGTCAAAGAAGGCCAGGAACTGGTGGACAGCCTCAGCGAAGACGTGATGCGCATCAAGCAGGTGACGGACGAAATCCAGCAGCTCCTGCACGGTTTGGGCCAGCAAATCTACCAGCAAACGGGAGCGGCGCCGGGTGCGGGTGCGGCACCGGGCACCGACGGCGGTCCTGCCCAGGGCGAAACCAAAGGCGACGAAGACGTGGTGGAAGGCGAATACCGCGAGGCCTGAGCCTCCTCCCCTCCTCGCACGAAAAAAGCCGAGCGGTCATGCACCGCTCGGCTTTTTTCTTTTCGCACTTTCGCCCTTCAGGGTTGGGCCTCCTTGGGAAGCATCCAATACTGGAACCAATCCACCTTGATTTCCAACGGTTCCTCCCCTTCCGCACCGATGGCCAGCCCAAACAGACCCGCTTTCGTGAAAGGTTCGTCCACCTTCACCTCGGCCACCTTGGAACGGTTGATGTACAGGGTCAGGGTGTCCCCCTCCATCCACACCCCCACCCGGTTCACCTGTCGCGGGCCGGTGTGGATGGGATAGGCGTACTCCCACTCCTTCAACACCTTGAGGCCGCCGTTCCACTGGAAAATCTTGAACATGCCATCGCAGGAAACCATGAACCACACACCTTCGTACCGGTTGGGCGCCCGCACTACCAGGCCGTACCGGTCCTTATGGAGGCAATTGGCCCCGGTGATGAACGCAGCCTCGACATAGGCGTCCTTCAGCGGCGGCAGGGTGTTGCGCACCCAATAACTGGAGGCCGACTGCTTGATGATGCGCATGATCAGGTAGTCGTACTGCCCTGTGAATTCGGCGTAGTTGTTCTTCCACAGGTACCAGTACTTGCCGGGTACGTGCATGTCATCGCGGAAGTCCGGTTCACCCAACTGGTGAGGGTTGGTGGCCATCTGCGGCGTGGGCGTCGGGGTCACGGTGGGGGAAGGCGAAGGCTCCGGCGTGGGTGTGCCCAGGCCCACCTTCTTGCTGAAGGCGAAATCCACGCTATAGGTCTGCCCGGCCGCCAGGTTCACGGTAAACGCCGGGTTCTGCTCCGTGAGTTCCGGTTGGGTCCAGACGGCATCCCGGAACAGGGGGTTGGTGGTATCCGGCGTGATGAACACGCAATACGTCCCCGGCTCAAGCCCGGTAAAGGCAAAACGGCCCTCCGCGTCGGTGACCATGATGGTGGTGGAGGCCGCCTCACCCGGGCAGGCCCCCCGGGCCAGACTCACCACCACCCCGGCCACCCGGCGCTCCCCTTCGTCGTACAGGCCGTTGCCCACATAGGTCTGGTCTTCGTAAGCCCAGCAATTGGGACCGGGCCGGCCTTCCTCGGTCAGGGTGCATGCGTCTTCCCACACCCGACCCTGGATGATGCCCGTGGTTGCCGTAGGGGGCACGGAGGTAGGTAAGGGGGCCGCTGCCGTAGCCGTGGGCGGTATGGAGGTCAACGTGGGCATAATCGTAGGCGCCGCCGTGGGTGTGGCTTCCGCTGTCGCGGTAGGAGGAGCCACGGTACCTTCGGATGCGGCGGCCTCGGTCACGGTCAGGGTCAGGTGGGGCGCCTCGGTGCCGACGACCGTGGGCATCGTAACCGTCGCTTCAGGGCTGAGGTACACCTCTTGAGGTGGCGGCGGCGAAACGGGTTGTTGGCCCGACCCTGGCTTCATCATCTGACAGGCAGCCAGGACCCACACCATGCCAAGGCCAAGCAAGACAAAACGCAAACGCATATCCATTCCCTCCCGTCGATTGGTGAATCGGCATGCCGGTCGAGACGAACGGCGCCAATTTCCTCCGGGGAAACGCGAGGAAATTTTACATCATTTTCCCTTTTTTGGGGAGGCGCGCCCGAGTTTTCAAACAGACGTTCCTTATGTTGGAACATACACAGAGCCACGGAGCACACAGAGTGTTCCCCGGGGAAGGTCAAAATTCCCTCTGTGTGCTCTATACCCCTGTGGGAAAATGCGAAAACTTTTGCTGTTTTCGTTCGATGTCGAAAAGCGCTCGGGTTTCCAAAGCCGCCCGAAGAAAAAGGCACCGCGAGGTTTCGCTCTCGCGGTGAATCCAGGGGGAACGGGAACCCCATCCAGGCGCCGACCGGAAATGCGGCCGCTCAATGCAAAATCTGCGCCAGGAACTGCTTGGTCCGTTCTTCTTTGGGGTTGGTAAAGATTTCTTCCGGAGTACCGCTTTCCACAATCTTGCCCTGGTCGAAGAAGAACATACGGTCAGCCACTGCGCGGGCGAAGCCCATCTCGTGGGTGACCACGACCATGGTCATACCCGAGCGAGCCAGTTCCACCATCACGTCCAGCACTTCCTTGATCATCTCCGGGTCCAGAGCCGAAGTCGGCTCGTCGAAGAGCATGATTTTGGGCTGCATGGCCAGGGCGCGGGCAATGGCCACCCGTTGCTGCTGCCCACCGGAGAGTTGACCGGGATACTTGTGCGCCTGGTCGGGAATGCCCATGCGTTCCAGCAACTCCATGGCCACCTTCTCGGCCTTTTCCTTGGGCCACTTCAACACGTGAATGGGCGCGAGGGTCACGTTTTCCAGGACCGTAAGATGGGGGAACAAATTGAATTGCTGGAAGACCATGCCCACTTTGCGGCGCACCTGTTCGATGTTCTTCAGATTGTGGGTCAACTCCACCCCGTCCACGATGATGGTGCCCTTCTGGTGCTCCTCCAGGCGGTTGATGCACCGGATGAAGGTGGATTTCCCCGAACCCGAAGGCCCGAAGATGACCACCACCTCGCCCGGGTACACCTCCATGCTGATACCCCGCAGGGCATGGAAGTGGCCGAACCACTTGTGCACGTCCTTGGCCACGATGATGGGCGGCTCGTCGTAACGGGCGTGGCTCTGCCGGGTGGTGGTGGGCTGATATTGCTTGTTCAGGGCCGTACCGACTGATTCCGTCATGGTCCAATCCTCCTGGTCCACAAAATGATGGGAAAGGGACAACCCCTCAGCGGGTTTCACCAATGCCCAACGCCTTCTCTAAACGCCGGCTGGCGTAGGACATGCCATAACTAATGACCCAGAAGAGCAGGGCCACGAACAAGTATACTTCCCGCTGCGTCCCAATCCACTCGGGATTGGAAAGTACGCTCTGGGCCACGCCCAAGATGTCCAACAGGCCCACGATGGTCACCAACGTGGTGTCCTTCAACAGACCGATGAACTGCCCCACCAACACAGGGATGACGTTGCGCAGGGCCTGAGGCAGAATGATGAGCAACAGGGTCTGGCTGGTGGTCAGGCCCAGGGCATAAGCGGCCTCGTACTGGCCCTTGGGAATGGCCTGCAAGCCACCGCGCACGTTCTCCGCCATGTACGCGGCCGCAAACAGCACCACGCCCAGAATGGCCCGCACCACCCGGTCCACGGACATCTCCGGGGGCAACAAAATGGGGAACATGACCTGGGCCATGAAAAGGATGGTCACGAAGGGCACGCCCCGGATGAACTCGATGTACAAAATGCTGAACAACCGGATGACGGGGAGGGAGGAACGCCGACCCAAGGCGAACAGCACCCCCAGGGGGAAACTGAACATAATGCCGAACACGGTGATGAGCAGGTTCAGCAACATCCCGCCCCAATGGGCCGATTCCACCTTGGCCATCCAGGTTTGGCTCAAAGGCTCGTAGGCGAAGAAGATGAACACCAAGAGGGGAATGTAGGCCATGCCCACTTGCAGGCTGAACCGCTTGATGCCTTCCAGGTGGGCGTAACGCCGGGCCACCTGCCAGGCCAGAAAGCCCAGTACCGCGGAAAGCAACAAGGCCCCGCGCCAGCCCGGGGGCGCCAAAAAGGACGCGACCAACATACCCGCGTGCACCGCGGCCACCCAGGGAACGCGCGACCACCACACCCCCACCACGAAGGAAAAGGTCACCACGGTGACCTGCCATGCGGCCAGATACTTCCAGTTGGGCGTTTCGGGTACGCCCCATCCCCGTACCAGAAGCACGAAAGCGGGGAAGTAAAGGGCCCAGAGCAACAGACCCAGCACCGTCCCCATGCGTTCGGGCAAACGCCGGCTCACCGCCCATCCGGCCAGGGCCAGGGCCAGCGTACCCGCCCACATCCAGCGCACCGGGCCCGCAGTCACCAGGGCCAGCCCCACGGGAAGGGCCACCAACACCCAGACCACCCGCTCCCTTTGGCGAACCCACACGCCCCAGGAAAAACCCACGGTCCAGCCCAGCAACAAAATGGCCGCGCCAATGCGCCACAAGAATTCCCCGGGATACGAACCCACCATCAAAATGCGCAAGTTGGCGGGAATGACCTCCCAGCGGGCACCCAAAGCCCAGGTGAGGGTCCCTCGCACAATTACGTACAAAATCCACCCGCTGATGAGGGTCAAAACCAGGTTGTACCACGGCGTGAGCAAATTCTTGTACACCCAGCCCAAGAGGGAAAACCGCTCGGTAGGCGGCGGCAGGGTTTCGGAAGAGGTGGTGGTCCTCACCGTGCTCATGGTCGTCTCCGTTTGCCTGGCGAAAGGTTGCCTGCGTCCAGCAAAGCGCGCGACCTCGCAGGGAGCGCGCTCATCGCTCCACGAATTGAATCCGGCGGTTGTACCAGTTCATGAACAGCGAAGTGAGCAGGCTGAAACTCAGGTACACGCCCATGATGATGAGGATGACTTCGATGGAGCGACCCGTTTGGTTGAAGATGGTCCCGGCCACGTTGAACAGGTCCGGGTAACCGATGGCCACGGCCAGGGTGGAGTTCTTGGTCAGGTTCAGGTACTGGCTGGTAAGGGGCGGCACGATGACCCGCAAGGCCTGGGGAAACACCACCAGCCGTAACATCTGGTAGGTGGTCAGCCCCAGGGCGCGAGCCGCCTCGATTTGCCCCTTGGTCACGGATTGCAAACCCGCCCGAACCACCTCCGCGATGTAGGCGCCCGTATAGAGCACCAACCCCGAGAGCAGCGCCAGAAACTCGGGCGTGAGTTTAATGCCGCCCTTGATGAGCCGCTTTTTGAGGCGGGGAACGGTAAGGGCCAGGGGCGCCTGACCGGCGGCAGACTGCACCACGAACCATCCCACCACCGCCACCAAAACGAAGGCCAACAACGCCCACGGAAAGGCCAGGTACATGCGCCCGGTCTTGCGGCCATAGTAGCGGACGGCCAGGTACACCGCCACCGCCACGGCCAAAGCGGCCCATAACCAGGTTTTGTACAGGGGCCAGGCTTCCGTAGGTACCGCCCAGGCCATGGCCATGCCCCGATTGCTCAGGATGAACCAGGCCTGCCATTGGCCGTCGGGCAGCATGGTTTTTCCCATCACCAGGGGCGTTTCCTTTAACTTGGGAAGCACGATGAACACACCCCGATACCAGAAGACCAACAGCACCAAGAGGGGAACGTTACGCAGAAATTCCACGTACCCTGTGGCCAAAAGCCGGGTAAGGGGGTTGGGGAGCACCCGCGCGGTGCCCACAATGACGCCCACAAGGGTGGCCAGAAGAATGCCGATGAAACTCACCCGCAACGTGTTCCACAACCCCACCAAAAAGGCCATTTTATTGGGCGAATCCCCCGAATACTCGATGAAAGAAGGCACCTCGCCGATGTGGAAACCGGCCGCGGTGTTCAAAAAGGAAAAATCGGGCAGCAAGCCCCGCTGCTCCAGGGCGCTGTACATGTTGAGGAACAGGAAACGCCCCACCAGAAACACTACGAGAAGGAAAAGAATTTGTCCGAAAACCCGCAGGAAACGTTCGTCACGCCAGAAGGAGCGCCAGTCCCAATGTTCCATGTGGACCACTCCTTTTGAAATCGCGGCGCATGGCAATCGCTCTTGGAAGGCACAAAAAGTGGAAGGAAGCAAACCGCCTGTTCAATGCGAAAACCGCGCGACTTGCTCGAAAAAAGGGGCCGGGCCTTCACCGACCCGGCCCTTATCTGCCCTCGGCGAAGTTCACTTGAAGGGAGGCGAGTACAGCAAGCCGCCTTCGGTGTAGAGTTTGTTCAGGCCACGCGGGATGTAGGTGGGGGTGTCGGGGCCCAGGTTGCGGTTGTAGATTTCCTCGTAGTTGCCCACGTGCTTGATGATGTTGTAGGCCCAATCGTTGCTCAGGCCCAGTTTCTTGCCCAGGTCGCCTTCCAGGCCCAGCATGGAACGCACCCGCGGGTTCTTGGTTTCGGCCTTCACCTGGTCCACGTTCTGGGAAGTGACCCCGGCCTCTTCCGCGTAGAAGGTGGCGAACACGGTCCATTGCACGATGTCGAACCACTGGTCGTCACCGTGGCGCACCACGGGGCCCAGAGGCTCCTTGGACACGGTCACATCCAGGATGACGTGCTCTTCGGGGTTCTTGAGCAGGGTGCGGCGGGCCACCAGGCCGGACTTGTCCGTGGTGTAGGCATCGCAGCGGCCCTCTTCGTACGCGGCCCAACCGGCTTCCACGTCGTCGTACACCACCACTTCGGCCTCAATGCCGTGGGCGTCCAGCACATCCCGCAGGTTGGTCTCAGTGGTGGTGCCGGTCTGCACACAAATGGCCGCGCCTTCCAGGTCTTCCAGGGTCTCGATGCCGCTGTCCTTGCGCACGATGAAGCCCTGGCCGTCGTAGAAAGTGGTGTGCACAAAATTGGCACCCACCTCGGTGTCCCGGGTCAGGGTCCAGGTGGTGTTGCGGATGAGCACGTCGATTTCGCCCGTCTGCAAAGCAGTGAAGCGCTCCTTAGCGCTCAAGGGACGGAATTCCACCTTGGTGGGGTCGCCGAAGATGGCTGCAGCCACCGCCCGGCAGAAGTCGATGTCGAAGCCCTGATATTCACCCTGCTCGTTGAGGAAACCGAAACCGGGCACCTTGGCGTTCACACCGCAGATGAGGTAGCCCCGCTCCTGCACGGCCTTGAGGGTCGCTCCGTAACCCTGGGGTACGGCAGGACCGGCTTCGCCCGCGCCTTCGGCCGGCACTTCCACGGTCACCACCACCGTCTTGACGATTTCTTTGACGGCTCCCTCCTGTCCACCGGCCTGTTGCTGGCACGCGGCCAATAGGAGCAGGGCCATCAGGCCAACAAAGAGGAACCAAAGCCCTTTCCTTCGCATCACTTCTCCTCCTTACAAAACGGAGATGGTCAAAAAGGATGGGCGCAATTATAGGCCTCTCCCGCTGTTTTGACAAGGTTTCGGCCCCCGGGGTCATTGCATCTGGCCCGGGTTTATGGTAAGATGCACCGGGCACGGCCCTGGAAACGTCGGCCGGGGCTTTTTCGTGCTTGAAAGGGCACGTTCCAAATCACGGGAGGAGCACGTCCTTCCCCGCACTCCAAGAAAAAAACCAGTTGGGGAGGCTGTCATGGCCAAGTGCGAAATTTGTGGCAAGAAGCCGGGGTTCGGGCTGAACCGCCCCTGGTCCCGCAAGGCCACCAAGCGCATGTTCAAGCCCAATATCCAAAAGGTTACCTTGTGGGAAAACGGTCGTCGTGTGCGCAAAAAGGTGTGCACCCGCTGTCTTCGCACCCTGATGAAAGCCAAGGTCTAAAAAGGGTGTAGGAAAGGGTGGATATCCGGTTTTTCAAAGCGATTTATGCATCTCTTTCGGGACGCGAGGGGCGTCCAAGTCTGTTTCAAGGGCTTGCGACACCCCCGAAACGGACCGCAGGAATCTTTCAGTTGCTCAAACCCGGAAACGCAACCTCCGGCAGGGCGTGGTCATCCTGCCGGGGGTTTGTCGTTTCCGCCAGGCCCAACGCCTTCGACCTTTCCCAAGTCGGCCTTCCCCCCCCGTGGTCGAAAGCCCCTGGAACACGGCCGCAAAAGGCCCCGGGATATTGGATTTGGGGAAGCGTGCACAGGATGACCCATGCCCACCCGCTTGAAATCCCTGGAACTGCACGGCTTCAAGAGTTTCGCCCGGCCCACCACCCTGGTCTTCGGTGACCGGCTCACCGCCATCGTGGGGCCCAACGGCGCGGGAAAGTCCAACATCGTGGACGCGCTGCGATGGGTGCTGGGCGAACCTTCCCTGCGCCTGCTCCGGGCCCGACGGGTGGAAGACCTGATTTTCGCCGGCACCGATCGCCGCCCCCGGGCCGGCATGGCCTCGGTCACCGTGGTCTTCGACAATGAGGACGGCTGGCTGCCCGTGGACTTCACCGAGGTGGCCCTCACCCGCCGAGTGGATCGGGAAGGCCGCAGCGACCTCTTCCTCAACGGTCGCCGGGTGCGCCTGCGGGACGTGAAGGAACTCCTGGCCCAGGCCGGCCTGGCCGAAGGCGGATATACCTTCATCGGCCAGGGCATGGTAGACCGCATCCTCCAACTGCGCCCGGAGGAGCGACTACGCCTCTTCGAAGAGGCCGCGGGCATCGGCCTGCACCGCCAACGGCGGGAAGAAGCCCTACGCCGCCTGGACATCACCCGCCAAAACCTGGGCCGGGTGGAGGACCTGCTGGCCGAGTTGGAACCCCGGTTCGAGCGGCTGAAGCGGCGGGTCGCCCGCATGGAAGAAGCCCAACGGGTTCAGGAAGAACTCCGTGGCCTGTTGACGTTGTACTACACGCAACAAGCCCGGCACATTGGGGAAAAAGTACAAGAAACCCGCTTGCGCCTGGCCCGGTCGCGGGAGGAACTGGTCCGGCTCCGCCAGCACGAACTCCATCTGCGCCGTGTTCGGGCCGCCCACGAGCAACGGATGGCAGAACTGCGGTGTACCCAACAGTCCGTGCTGGCCCAACTGCGCGAAGCCGAAGCCGCCTGGCAACAGGCCCTTCAGGAACAAACCCGCCTGCAAGAGATATTGCAACAACAACGAGACCGCCTTCTGCAACTGGAGCGGGAGGAGCACGCCCTGCGCACCCGGGCCGCGCTGGCCCAGGCCCGCTACCAGGAGGCCCAGGAGGAGGTCCAGCGCCTGCACGAAGAACGGGAAGAAGCCCGCACCCGCTACCAAGAAGCCCGCTTGGCCTGGCAGGAGAAAAAGCGGCTTCAAGAAGAAGCCCGGAGACGCTTACGCCAGGCCCAGGCAACGCTGGAACGTTTGCAGCAACGCAAAACCGAACTGGAGGCCCAGGCCAGGGCGCTGGAACGTCGCGCTGCACAAATCCGAGAAGATATTCAGGGTTTGCAACGCCTCCTGAACGACCTGGAGCGGCAGGTGGAAACGGCCCAGAAAAACCTGGAAGCGGCCGAAGGGCGCCTGCAACAGGCCCGGCAGGAACTGAGCCAGGCCCAGGAAAACGAAACCCGGGCACGAAAACGGGTGGAAAACCTGGAAAGGGCCTACCGCCAGGCCCAGGAAGCCCTGCACCGCCTTCAGGCCCGGATGAAAGAACTGGAAGCACGGCTGGAGGTGCTGGAGCAGGCCGAGGCCCGCCAGGCGGGCTACGCTCAGGCCGCCCGTCACGTGGCCCGGGCCGCAGAACGGGAAGGGGTGCTCGTCGGGCTGGTGGCCGCGCGGTTTTTCCTTCCCCCCGAGCACGAAAAGGCCCTGGCTGCGGCCCTGGCTCCCTGGGCCGACGCGGTCATCGTGCGGCGGGTGACCCCCGCGCTGGAACGGGTCGCCCACCAGGCGCCGGGGCAGGTCACCCTCCTCCCGGTGG
>JALWJZ010000095.1 GCA_026996855.1 Anaerolineales bacterium | reverse complement strand
GGAAATCCCCACCCACCCCAACACCACCCACATCAGCGCTTTGGACGCTTCGGGCCTGATGCTCAGCATGACCATGACCGCAGGGGAAGACGCGGGTTTCGTGGTGCCGGGTACGGGCGTTCAACTCAACAACATGCTGGGCGAGTGGGACCTGAACCCGGAGGGGTACCACCGCCTGCCGCCCCGCACCCGCCTGGGCACCATGATGACCCCCACCCTGGCCCTGCACCAGGACGGGAGCGCGTTGGTGGTGGGTAGCGGGGGTAGTGCGCGCATTCGCACCGCCATTATGCAGGTGCTCAGCGCCTACCTGGATTTCCACCTCCCCCTGAAACAGGCGGTGGAAGCCCCGCGCGCCCACCTGGACGCGGACAACGAATATCAACTGGAATTCGGCATTCCCCAACCGACGGTGGACGTGCTGGCCTATTGGGGTTATCGGGTGAAGCCCTGGCCCAGCAAAAGCCTGTTTTTCGGCGGCGCCCACGCGGTGGCCTGCCGCCAGGGCCGCGCCTGGGAAGCCGCGGGCGATTCCCGTCGCGGGGGTGCAGGCGTGGTGGTCTTTCCCCAGGAGCCATGAACTTGGATTACAATGGAAGAAAGCGCCTTTCACAAGGAGGCAGCCCATGTCCATCATCGGACGTTCCATTCCCCGGGTTGACGCGGTGGGCAAAGTCACCGGCGAAACCAAATACCCTGGCGATTTCGACCACCCCGACCAGTTGTATATGAAAATCCTCTTTGCGCATCGGCCCCATGCTCGCATCCGCCGCATCGACACCTCTCGGGCCGAGGCGCTGCCTGGCGTGGTCGCGGTGTTCACCGCCAAGGACGTGCCCAACAACGAGTATGGCCTCATCATGCCGGACCAACCCGTGCTGTGCGGCCCCGGCTCCAACAAGCCCTACGCGGACCGGGTGCGCTTCGTGGGCGACCAGGTGGCCCTGGTGGTGGCCGAGAGCGAGGAAATCGCGGCCCGGGCCCTGGAACTCATCCAGGTGGATTACGAGGACCTGCCCGTGGTCACCGACCCGCTGGAGGCCATGCAACCCGACGCGCCCCTCTTGCATCCCGACAAAGGCTCCAACATCTTCTGCCGCTACCGCATTCGCAAGGGGGACGTGGACAGGGCCTTTGCCGAAGCCGACGTGGTGGTGGAAACCGAATACCGAACCCCCATGCAGGAACATGCCTACCTGCAACCCGAAGCCGGCATCGGCTACGTGGACGAAGAAGGCCGCATCACCATCGTGGTGGCCGGCCAGTGGACCCACGAGGACCGGGAGCAAATCGCCCACGCGCTGCAACTGCCCGAGGAAAAAATCCGGGTCATCTACCCGGCCATCGGCGGCGCGTTTGGCGGCCGGGAAGACATGTCCATCCAAATCGTGCTGGCCCTGGCCGTATGGCGACTTTCCCAGCGGGGCATCTACCGGCCCGTCAAAATCGTATGGAGCCGGGAAGAGTCCATCATCGGCCATCACAAGCGGCACGCTTTCGTGATTCGCACCAAATGGGCGGCTACCCGGGATGGCAAAATCACCGCGGCCAAGGTGGAACTCGTCGCGGACGGCGGCGCGTATGCCTATACCTCCACCAAAGTGTTGGGGAATGCCACCCTGCTCAGCACCGGCCCGTATGAAATCCCCAATGTGTGGGTGGACGCGTACGCGGTGTACACCAACAACGTCCCCGCGGGCGCGTTCCGGGGCTTCGGCGGACCGCAAGCCCTGTTCGCGGCGGAAAGTCAGGTGAACAAACTGGCCGAGGCCCTGGGCATGGACCCGGTGGAAATCCGCATGCGCAACGCCTTCCGGGAAGGCTCCATCATGTCCGTGGGCACGCCCATTCCCAAAGGCGTGAGCATCCGGGAGGTGATTGCCACGGCGGCCCGAGAAGCGGGATGGGAATACGACGAAGAAAAGGGTTGGCACCGCCCGCCCGAGGCCGACGCCAAATGGCCCGGATGGGAAACACCCCCGGCACCGCACATCAAACGGGGCGTCGGGTTCGCATGCGGTTTCAAGAACGTGGGCTTTTCCTTCGGTTACCCGGAAAACTCCTGGGCCCGCATCGAACTGCACGGCGGCGCAGAAATCGACCGGGTGGTGCTGTACTACGCGGGCGCGGAAGTGGGCCAGGGCGCGCACACGGTGTTCGCGCAAATGACCGCGGAGGCCGTGGGCGTGCCTTTGGAGAAGGTGCACCTGGTGCTTTCGGATACCGCGGTGACGGAGAACTCGGGCAGCGCTTCGGCTTCCCGGCTCACCTTCATGGCCGGGAACGCGATTCGCGGCGCGGCCAAAATTGCGCTGGAGAAATGGCGGGACGAGGAGCGCCCCGCGGTGGGCGAGTATGTGTACCGTCCGCCCCGCACCACCCCCTACGACCCGGAAACGGGCAAATCCGAACCCAACTTCGCCTACGGGTACGTGGCTCAGGCTTTCGCGGTGGAAGTGGACACCGAGACCGGCCAGGTGCGAGTGGTGGACGTGATTTCCGCCAACGACGTGGGCAGGGCCATCAACCCCAGGCTGGTGAAAGGCCAGATCGAGGGTGGCGTGGTGCAGGCGCTGGGCTGGGTGCTCCTGGAAAACTTCATCATGAAGGACGGATACGTGCTCACCGACAAACTCTCCACGTACCTCATCCCCACCATCCTGGACGTGCCCCCGCGGGTGCGCAGCATCATTGTGGAGCACCCGGACCCCTTGGGGCCGTGGGGCGCTCGGGGCATGGGTGAAATGCCCTTCCTTCCCGTGGCTCCGGGCGTGATTCATGCGGTTCGCAATGCTACGGGCATCTGGTTCCACACCTTCCCCTTGCTTCCCGAACGGGTCCACGCTGCCCTGCATCGCCAACCGGTGGCCTCGGGTTAGCGGGCGCATCCCAATTTCTGGCCGACTAAAGAGGCGGGCGACTCGAGTCGCCCGCTTTCTTTTTGCAAAAGCCTCCAGAAGGTCCCCACCGGGAACCGTGCACGGGGGCACCTGGTGCGACACGCCTCGGGGAGGACGTGGTGTTGTGCGTCCAAAGCGTGCAAACAAACAAAAAATGCTCCAAATCCGTCAATTTTGGTATAATGGCAGTTACCTTGGCACACAACGCCATCCATTGCCGTTTCAAGCCGGGAGGAGTAGGCGTTACCGGCCGACAGAGAGGGGAAGGCGGCAGGCTGAGACCTTCCCTCGGTTTTCAGGGACGCTGAAGGTCGCCCGGCTTTGTGGCCGCAGAACGCCGGCAGTGGCGGCCGACGGCCGTTGGCCGATGGCCGACGGCGGATGGCTAATGGCCACACCTGATACCGGTCAGTAGAGCGGCCCGGGGGAGCCCGTTACAGCCCAGGGAGTGCGGCCGGTAGCCATCGGCCGAGCGCCGGTCGCATCTTTTGCTTACCCCCGGCCATCAGTGAACGGCCCACGGCTCCCAACCAACAGCGACCGGCCAACGGCCTATACCCGGCCCCTCCCGCCGAGCGCGTCGGGGAAAACCCCGGCGAAGCGAGGTGGTACCGCGGAAGCGCGTACGTCCCCCATCCTTCCGTCCTCGCGGAGGGGTGGGGGATTTTGGTTAATGGCCGGTGGCCGACGGCCGTTCGCCGATGGTGGAGGGATGGCCGGTGGCCGACGGCCGTTCGCCGATGGTGGAGGGATGGCCGGTGACCGACGGCCTCCCAACCACCGGCCGACGGCTCCCAACCACCAGCCACCGGCGACCGGCCAAAAACCAACGGCCACCGGCCATTGGCCAACGGCCAAAAACCACCGGCCAACGGCCGAAAGGAGGTGAATATGCCTTCATTACGCTCCTATCGTGACCTGGACGTGTGGAACATGGCTATGGAGTTTGTGGAGCAAATTTATCAAACGACGCGAATGTTCCCGGACACTAAACGCTTCCATATAGTCGACCAATTACGACGAGCGGTAACGTCCATTCCTGCCAACATCGCCGAGGGACACGGACGCAGCGTCAAAATTTTCGCCCGTCATTTGGATATCGCTTTAGGCTCTGCGGCGGAAGCCGATACCCTGCTGGAACTTGCTCATCGCCTGGGTTACCTCGCTACGGAGGACTACAACGCGCTTATGGATTCGTTAACGCGAATTCGCAAAATGCTCTTCCGCCTTCGCCAAAGTGTGCTTCAATCCACAAAATAAACCAACGGCCGACGGCAAACGGCCAACGGCCACCTAATCCACAGCCAACGGCGACTGGCCAACGGCCAAAGAGGAGGTGCCCCATGCCCCACGACTTTCCCAAAACCTTCGACTTCCACACCCTGGAACCCCAAATCTACGAGCAATGGGAGAAGAAGGGCTACTTCCAGCCCTGGAACGACCCCAACAAGCCCGGCTTCGACCCCTCGGTGAAGCCCTTCGTGATTGCCATGCCGCCGCCCAACGTGACCGGCGAACTCCACCTGGGCCACGCCATGATGCTGTCCGTGGAAGACCTCATGATTCGCTACCACCGGATGCGGGGCGAACCCACCCTCTGGGTGCCCGGCACCGACCACGCGGGCATCGCCACCCAACTCCAGGTGGAAAAGGCCCTGGCCAAAGAGGGCAAGACCCGCTACGACCTGGGCCGTGAGGCCTTTGAAAAGCGCGTCTGGGAATGGAAGGAAAAGTACGGCGGCATCATCATCAAGCAAATCCGCCGCATGGGCGCTTCCTGCGACTGGACCCGCCTGGCCTTCACCCTGGACCCAGGCTACTACCGCGCGGTGCTCACCGCGTTCGTGCACCTGTGGGAAAAGGGCCTGATTTACCGGGACTACCGCATCATCAACTGGTCCCCCGGTTTGCAAACCGCGGTTTCCGACCTGGAAGTGGAGTACGTGGAAATCGACGGCACCAGGCCTCCCACCGAAGCGCCTGAAGGCATGTCCCTGAAGCATTACCAGAGCCTTTACCAGGTGGGCGGCAAACTGTACTTCTTCAAATACATGCTGGCCGACGGCTCCGGAGACTACATCCCCGTGGCCACCACCCGGCCCGAGACCATTCTGGCCGATACCGCGGTGGCCGTGCATCCCGAAGACGAGCGCTATCAGAAGTACGTGGGCAAAGAGGTGGTGGTGCCCATCCTGGGGCGGAAAATCCCCGTGATTGCCGACCCGCGCGTGGACCGGGAATTCGGCACCGGCGCGCTCAAAATCACCCCCGGCCACGACCCCGTGGACTTCGAAATCGGCAAGGACCACGGCCTGCCCATCATCCTGGTGATGGACGAACGGGGCCGCATGAACGAACACGCCGGACCGTATGAAGGTCTGGACCGCTTTGAAGCGCGCAAACGCCTCTGGGAAGACATGGAAAAGGCCGGCCTCACCCTGGGCGTGAAGCCCTACAAGCACCGCATCCCCATCGCCCAACGCGGGGGCGAACCCATCGAGCCTATGGCCTCGGTGCAGTGGTTCGTGAAAATCAAGCCCCTGGCCGAGCCCGCGCTGCGAGTGATGGAAGAGGGCAAAATCCGCATCGTGCCCGAACGCTTCGCCAAGGTGTACCGCAACTGGATGAAGAACATCCGCGACTGGTGCATCTCCCGCCAACTCTGGTGGGGTCATCGCATCCCGGCCTGGTACTGCGCGGAGTGCAAGGCCGAAGACGGCCGGCCCCAGGCCGAGCACATCCACGTGACCTTCATCCCGCCCCTGGAACACAACGGGCGCACCTTTGACACCACCACTTACGCGGAACTGCGGGCCGCGGGACTTTCCGCCGAGGAAATTTTCCGCAAAGCGGCACGCATCACCGTGGGTTTGAAGGCCCGGCCCATCGTGAGCCTGGAGAAGCCCGCACGCTGCCCCGTGTGCGGCAGCACCGACCTGGTGCAGGACCCCGACGTGTTGGATACCTGGTTCTCCTCCGCGCTCTGGCCCTTCGCCACCCTGGGCTGGCCCGAGGATACGCCCGACCTGCGCTATTTCTACCCCACCACCGTGATGGAAACGGGCTACGACATCCTCTTCTTCTGGGTGGCCCGCATGATTATGGCTGGGCTGGAGCACATGGGGGAAATCCCCTTCGAACTGGTGTACCTGCACGGCCTCATCCGGGATGAGTACGGCCGCAAGATGAGCAAGACCCTGGGGAACGTGATTGACCCCCTGGACGTCATCCAGAAGTACGGCACCGACGCGCTGCGCTTCACCCTGCTGGTGGGCGTGGCCCCCGGCAACGACCTGAACATGAGCATGAAGAAGGTGGAAGGCAACCAGAAGTTCATCAACAAACTCTGGAACATGGGGCGGGCGGTGTTGAGGATGATTGGGCAGATAGCCGATAGCCGACAGCCGACAGCCGTCAGCCGTCAGCGGACAGCGGACGGCCAACGGCCAACGGCCGACGGCCGACGGCCGACCGCCGACCGCTGGATCCTCATCCGCCTGAACCAGACGATGGAGGCGGTGCAGCGGCTCTTCGACCGGCACCTGTACGGCGAGGCCGGCAAGGTGCTCTACGAGTTCCTCTGGAACGATTTCGCGGACTGGTACCTGGAAATCGCCAAGACCCAGGTGCGCCAGGGCGGGGAAAGGGCCTACACCACGGTGCAGACCCTGGTGAAAGTGCTGGAAACCAGCCTGCGCCTGTTGCATCCCTTCATCCCCTTCGTGACCGAGGCCCTCTGGGGCTACCTCAAGGCCGCGGTGGTGGTGGCCTTTGGCGCGGACAACCCCAACTTCACCCCCCAGGGCGGCTGGCCCGAAATGCTCATGGTGGCGCGATGGCCCCAGGCCGAACCCCTGCCCGAAGACGCGGACCGGGTGCTGGCCTTCATGGAAACCTTCCAGGGCCTGGTGCGGGCCATCCGCAACTACCGGGCGCAAAACGACCTGCCCCAAAAACAGCGCTTGCAAGCCACGGTGGTGGCCGGTGCGGATGCCCCTGCGCTTCGGGAAATGGCCCCCGCGCTGGCCTTCCTGGCCACCCTGGACGAAGCCCACTTGCATATCGTAGAACGAACCGACGAAAAGCCCACGGGCGCGGCGGTGGTGGCCGGGTCCTGGACCGCGTACCTGGGCATTCCCATGGATGAAGCAACCCGGGCGCGGCTGCAAAAGCGCCTGGCCGAGGTGGAAGCCCAGATTGCGCGGCTGGAGAAACTCCTGGCCAGCCCCTTCAGCCAGAAGGCCCCGGCCCACGTGGTGCAGAAGGAACGGGACAAACTGGCCCGCTTCCGGGAAGAGGCGGAGACCCTGCGGAAGCAGTTGGCGGGGTAAAAGACATGGGGGATGGCTCCAACCATCCCCCATGTCTTCTCTGAGAGGGTGCTTGAGAAAAATAAATTGAGGGGGCGTTTCGCCGCTCCCTCAATTTATTTTCATACCCATGGCTCACTTTGCAAAAAAGTTGGTATAAGTTTATTCCATTGCTTCCAATACGGATAGCGGCATCCATTCCACACGATAAGTGGTGACCTCCCCAGGAAGCCGCCCCTCCTTTCGGTCCAGAACCCAAGCCATCCACGCATCATTGCATACAAGCGCTCGCTTCCCGTTCCAATCCCATGGTTCCGGCACTTGAACCGAAAACAAAGGCCCCTGAGGAAGCCGGTACAGAAAAGCGCGTGGGGGAACCAACGGGCCTCCATATAACCATACGACATAATCGGAGCACAACAGAGGCGCCTTGGGCAGGATGGAATATAACGCTTCTTCGGTGAATCGGGGTGTTTCAATCAACCAGAAAACATCTTGCTGCCAGTGGTATACCCCCACCCATCGCGGCCATTCATGGGCCGAAGATCGCCTCCAGGCCAACCAGGGCCAGGCCAAGACCGGGCTGCTATTGTTCTCATCTGAGAGAAGATGAACCCGCTCCCATTCCCCGGAAAAGCGCAAAAGCAATAACCGACTTTGATGCCCTGCTTCAAGCCACATTTGTTCTACCGCAATATGGTCGCCTTCATGCACACCGATACGCCACACAAAATGGGACTCCTCTCCACCAACGCAGTGGGATTCCAAAACTTTGCGCTCCCCTGTTTTCACATTTATCCGAAGCAGGATGGACGCATCGCATCCTTGTTGGCCCCCTTGTTTCACATAAGTAATCAACACGGAACGGCCATCAAAGGAATATGCGGGGGGTGAGACCCCCTGTTCGTATAGCAGCAATTTGTGAGTTTGCTTACGAGGATGGTATGCGTGCAATTTCCATTGGGAAGGCAGAGCGTATCCAGGTACTTCCAGGAAGACCAGCCACCCGTTTTGGCCGCCTATGAATCCCGCGGAAGTATAACGCCATCCTTCCGCGGGAGGGGGAAATGGTGCGGAAAGCGTCCGGTCCCAAATGACGTCATAACCTCGGATGGCGAAATCTTCGAGCATCCATAGAATGGAGCCATCCCAAGCCAGATCGGGTCCAAAAATTCCCTTTACCTCAAGGGCGCCAGCCATGTGGGCGCGGGAGACGGGTATTGCCTGCCTGACGTTCAGGGATACCTGCGTCGCGTACAATGTCATAGGGGTGGGGGTACCATGACCGACTTCCCATAATTCCGGAGACAACGTGTCCGTTGCCCCGGAAATAGATGTGGTTGGGGGTACGGACTTCTGGCACCGGGCCAGCAACAATAATCCCCCGAACAGCAAAAATAAGACCCTTTTCATTGAAAAGTTGAACCCACGATTTAAGTTGGGCGATGCGGTAAAACGGCAAGACGGAAAGGGCGCTCAGATCCAGGTGAATCGGTTTTCGAGAGCCTGACAAAACAGCATTCTTTTCTGCCACGTCCCTCATGGGCTTCTTCAATTCATAGCAAGTTAGGCCACCTCCTCTACAAACCCATCCCCTGAGACGGGGACACGATAATACACCCTAAAATACAGACAAATGGCTTCCACCCGACTCGACACACCCAATTTGCGATACAGGCGATGCAAATACGTCTTGACGCTACTGGGTGAAATCCCTAAATGGCGGGCAATCTCCTTGTTGCTTTTTCCGGCGATGAGCAATTGCCATACTTCCCGCTCACGGCGGGATAAATTCAGGTCCATTTTGCGCCCTCCCTCGGCAAAACCCTGTTACGAAGGGCCGACCGCCGACCGTACGGAGGACAGTTTAGCAAGATGGGCGTTAAGCCCCCGTTAAATCAGCGTTTTGATGCCGAGGGAGGCGCACCCGGAAACAGGATCCCTCGCCGGGTTGACTTTCGACTTCCATCTCGCCTCGATGCAGGGCAACGATGCGCTTCACCACAGCCAGGCCCAGGCCGCTGCCGGGCTTCGTTTGGGCTTTTTGTCCTCGGTAGAACCGTTCGAAGATATGCGGCAGTTCGTCTTCGGCGATGCCCCATCCCGTATCACAAACCTGGAGCAACACATATCCGGGACGTACGCGGACCTGTACCGTAACCGAGCCTCCAGGGTCGTTGTAAAGCAACGCGTTCTCCATCAGATTACGCAGGACGACGCGTAACAGCGGCCGGTACCCTTTCACCAGGGCAGGGGCTTCTACATCCAGGTGCAGCCGAATGCCAAGACGCCGGGCCCGTTCCTGAAATTCCTTGCCAATTTGTTCCGCCAGGTGGGCCAAATCCGTGGTTTCTTCAAACCGGGCATCGGGTTCGTGTAAAAGCAGGAGTAAAGCAGAAACGGTGCGCTCCAGTTGATCCAGCATGTCTTGGATGTCTTGCAAGATTTGCCGGCGCTCCTGGGGATTCAAATGCTCCCATTGGGCGAGGGTGGCGCTCTGGACGCGCAATGCGGCCAGGGGAGAACGCAGTTCATGGGCCGCATCGGCCACGAATTGGTTATGGGCTTGCAGGGTTCGGTGCACTTTTTCCAGCAGCAGATTGTAGGCCTGGGTAAGCGTGGCAATCTCTTCGTCGGAACTGAAAAGGGGGAGTTGGGCGGGCAAAGCGTCTGGCGATAAGTGGGCCACGCGCTGGTAGAGATGGTACAAGGGCCGGAAGGCACGCTGGGTGACCACATAAGTGAGCAGCGCGGCGAAAAGCGTAAGCAAGAGGGTTCCCACCAGGCCGTACATCCAAAAGGTCGTGCGAGATTGAAGGGCGGATTGTGTGACAACGAAAAACGTATGGGCAGGCGAGGAATGTTCCGCACCGGATGGCTGGGGGTGTGGCGGGGTGGATGCCGAGGCAGGGCCATGAAGGCGAAGTTCCTGAGAAAACGACCCGGTGACCAACCAGTGAGGCAGAAGCAGCAAGTAAACGAAAAGCGCGCCTCCCAGGCCCAACAGAATCAGCCCTGTATACAGGCTCAAACGCAAGCGCAGGCTTCGCCGGAAAAGTGCTTTCATTGCTCTTGGGGGCCGAACAGGTAACCACGACCTTTCACGGTAACGATGTATTGCGGCGATTGCGGGGAATCACCCAACTTTCGGCGAAGGTTGTGGATGTAAACCCGCACCACATTGGAAAAGGCGTCAATGTCTTCGCCCCATACGTGCTCCATAAGTTCTTCGGGGGTAACCACGCGCCCGGCGTGGCGCATAAGATACTCCAAAATGTCGAACTCGCGAGGCCTGAGTTCTAAAGGACGATGACGCAGCCAGGCGCGCCGTGAGCCCGGGTCCAAACGCAGGTCGCGCCACTGGAGAACAGGCCCCTGCACCGGCCTTGCCCGTCGCAACAGGGCCTGTAACCGGGCCGCCAGCACGTTCAGGTCCACAGGTTTGACCACATAGTCATCGGCGCCGGCATTCAAGCCGGTCACAATATCTTCAGGGCGGTCCAGCGCGGTCAGGATCAAAATGGGAATGTGGGCATCCCGTTCCCGCATCCAACGGCACAGGTCCAAACCGTGACCGTCGGGCAGGCGCAGATCCAGAATCACGACATCGTAGTCATGGACTGCGAATTTGAACATGGCCTCCTCTCGGTTCGCCGCAATATCCACGGCGAAACCGTGGTTGCGCAGTCCCAACCGTAGAGCCCGGGCGAAATGGGCGCTATCTTCCACCAATAAAGCCCGCATTTTTCCTTTGGAAGACTCCGAAGGGCATCGTTCTTTTGTACACTCCGGGGCTTTGTATTCCGGCTAAGGACGAAGCGTATCTTGAAAAGAGGTACCTGCATCCGGGGTGGGGTTCTTCGGGAAGAGTTCCTGAATCCATTGCTCCATATTGCGCCGGAGTTCCTCATAGGAGAGGCCTTGCGCGTGGGCGCGTTCGATGCGCCGTTCCAGTTCGAGGACGCGCTGGATAGAAGCCTCATCCATGCCTTGTTTGCGGAGCACATCGGCCAACTCGTCCGCCGAATGAAGGACCAGGTTCTGTTCGGCCGGAATCACAATGTGAGAAGGCCCTTCTTGGGCCATGACCGGCCATACCGCCAGGGCGGTCACCAAGAGGAAAAGAGCCGCCCCAACCACCCATCCCAGTTTAGGATAACGCATGACCCACCTCCTCGTGAAAAGGGTTTTCTACAACGCATTATAGGGCGGGCCAGGAGGGGGCCAAGTCCACCGTTGGTTGACAAATTCGGTATTGAAAGGTGGCGAAATGGCGTTTAAACTCAAATATTCCCCCTGGTTTTGAAGCCTGGACAGGAGAGAGCACGCATCCTGTCCCAGTCCAGGCATCTCGCGAGGCTCGAGCATCTCCTTGGATGGGGTTCATGGTCACCAAGCGTTCGCCCAAAATTTTTGGCTGCTCCAAGCAGACCAAGGTGTTAGACAAAAAATCAATGCTCATCCCACGCAATGGTGTGCAGAAACTTGGTGTCACACTCCCCAAGAGGATTGCAGTGACCGAACTCGTGACGTGCTTGACTCATTACGGAAAGGGCGGTGTTACACCCTACCCACGGCTTGGGTCCAAAATGGTTGTAATGCCGGTCATCATAATGATCTACCGACCCAGGGAACGTTCTGTAAAAGGACCATCCCCATCCATGACAATATTGGCCCACGGACCACCATCGGTAACCGATGGTCACGATGGGCGAAGAGGCTGATTCCCAGACCCGAGCGATCCAACTATAATTGTTCCATTCCCGGGCCAGAGTCACCCCTTGGATGCTCACTCCATAAATGGTACTCCAGGCCACATCCGTACCGGCGAGCACGGCCCCTACCATCAATATCCATGCACCAAGGCTCCACGCGAGCAGGATCGGACGAAAATGAGGGATTGTTCTTTGTCCCTCCATAACACCCTCCTCCTTTAGTGCCGAGATGTCCTCATTTTCGGTTCCCTTGCAGAAACTGATGCTCTGCGTGTTCAAATAGAGGTTGCACCTTTGAGGGCAAAGCATCGGCAATCTGGTATTGATAGCGTTCTTGGAGTTCCGTAATGAGATGGCCATTGGACAGGATCAAGCGCATTTCATGGCGCTGCAGCAACCCCGATTTCAGGCTGTATTCCCACCGATACTCCACTTCGGCAATCGGATAAGCCAAGGTGGATTGTGCGGGCATCATCGGAGGCTCCTTCCGGTACCGATGCGACACGATGAATAACCCTTCGTTCTGAGACCAAAAGAAAGGCCCTTTGCGTCCTAAACGTTTGGAGTCTAACTGTATCCAATACGCGAGGGAGTCTGGAAACTTATCAAAGGGCCATTCGAGATAGCCAGCGATCGAATTCCATTCTCCTTTCAGCCCCCGGCTCAAGGTCATCTGCACGATGCGTTCATGTTTATCCCATTCTATAGTGAACATTTGTGCTACCCTACCATCCTCGCTCACCTGGATCCATCGATCTACCCTGCTTTCGGGAGGAAGCAGGGATTTTCCTTTGTAAATGTTCGCTCGTTTCACCTCTATGGCGATATGTACCCACTTTCCTTTACTTTTCTCCAGGAAGGGCTGCGCCCGGTCGTACAATTTCTCCTCAAAAATGGCCTGCAATGCTGCCAGGTCGGGGGCAACCTGCTCGTACGGTCGTTGCAAGGGCATCACCGTCACTGGAGCCAGCGTGGGCACAAAAGTGGGCAACAGTGGTTCGCTCCGGGCCTGATGGGGCAGGCCCCACAACCCCAGGACCAATACCACCAGGGCCGCCAAGCCGGCCCACCACACAAACGTCTTCCTTTGATTCCTCAACATTTTCCAGTCTCCCCTGTTTTGAGCAGATAAACGAGATTGGGACAGGCTCGGTTCAATTCCCTTATACCCATCAGGTGGCCTATAAAATTCAACCTTCTACAACGCATTATAGGGCGGGCCAGGAGGGGGCCAAGTCCACCGTTGGTTGACAAACCCCAATCAAGGCGAAGGCTTGGATTGCCGAAAAGAGCCGCGTGGTGGGTTCCATGCAGCGCTGGTTATTGGGCATGTAGAAAATGCTTACACCGCAGTCATATGGCCACCACTTCTGCAGGCCATGTCCGTCTCTATGGAAGAAACAGTAATCTGCGGTAATCCTTTTGGGGAAGGAAAGGAGGATCTACGCAAAGGCCCACACCGCGCCCATGTCCAACAGGATGAGAGGAAAAAGCACTTTTGCCAAGCGATTCCCTGGCCTGGGCCAGGCCAGAATGCCAGCCAACACCCCCATGGCCATCCACGCCCACCCAAGCACCCTGGGCGGACGCCAACCCAGCCAATCTTCCCCTGCCCGCAGGAGGAAAGTGCTATACAATGCAATGAATAGAAAAGTCAATGGCGGATTCTTTCGCCAAAACGTTTTCCATCCCCCAAAGGTCTTTTGCACGTCAAGGTGCAATGCATAGGCAAGTCCAAGGAGGAAAACAGCCTCCAAAAGGAGTTTCCCTACCACAGAAAACCTCCGTGGCCTATCCATTGAATACCGAAATTCAAAAGCAGCAAGGGATAAAAGATTTTATCGAAGCGTCTTCCGAGACCTCGCCATGCCCAGAAGCCGCCAATCCCGGCCATCAAAATGCACACCCGCCAACGAGGCGGCACCGTCCATAGCCCGAGAAGCTCGCCTGCTCGCAGGCTAACGCTTAGGTAAACGCCCAGCATCAAGACGGCCAAGCCAGGGTTGGCACATATGGCCTGCCAGCCCCGGCCTCCCTCCAATTTTAGTGGGGTTTTGCAAAGTGGTCACTTTCTCTTGATTGGCCTATCGAGAGGCATTCCCCGCCCATTGAACCACCCGGAACTCTTCGGGCATAGGCCATCGTTGGCGCAAGTTTCCTTGGCGATCCAGCCACACATAAGCAAAAGGCGGGTTCTCCTCTCGGCAGAGGAAGCCGTTCCCCTTCGGCGCCCATAGAGAGCAGTGCAAACCGTCAGGTAGGGGAATTTGGGAACGCACTTCGGGCTGGGCAAGCAAAAGCACTTTGCGAGCACGCAGATCATCCAAAGGACGGTCCGCGGGCGTGTTTTCGGGATAAAGAAAAACCAGGACCGCAAATTCGTCTGGATTCCGGGGATTCCAACCCACAAATTCCCACCGAAACCAACCCTGCAGGGTTCCTGTTGCCTTGGGCGCACACGTAGGTGAACGTCCCAGTGCCTTTTCAAAGCCGGTCCACGTCCGGCGTTCCCGGGTCTCGCCGTTGACAAAGACCAAGCGAAATCCCTCTCGAACGCTTCCGTACATATCACAGCCTGAAACAGGTTCTCGCAAAGCGAAAAGTGGACGCTCCGGATGACGGGCCAAGATTTCAGCGTTTTCCAGGGAAAAGAGAAAACGCACGTCCGGAGTTCCAAATCGACTTTCACACACGCCCCATGAGCCATCTTGGCTGAGACAGGGAAAAGCGATCCATGTATCCTCCCCATAACGCGCGAGCCATACCCGGGAAAACAAATTGCGTGCATAAAAAGCCGCGCTATGACGAAGTCCTTTTTGGCGGTCCCATAAGAAGGCACAGGAGGCTTCTGGAGGGCACCATCCGTTGTGGTGGGGCGAGATGCATAGATACACGAACCGATGCGGTGCTACCCAAAGGACCTGCAGAATTTCCGGCCTTTTGTTTTTCCTAAAACCCGGTGGGGCATCGGGTGGCGGAGTAGCGGATGCCGTCGTATCAGGGCAAGCGGGTAGAGGGAGGAGGGATGCCTCATCGGGCAAATTGCCTGCAGGTACCCAATACCACAGACCAGAACCGGCTTCGGCGGCCACTTGTTGCACCACCCACCATCCAGTTCCGTTTTCCGAGGAGACCTCGACCTCGGAGAGCGAAATCAAGGGGGTAGCCTTTACCGTTGGGGGCGAAGGCGTTTCAGGCGCAAATGGGGACGTAGCCGGAGTATATACCCGACCACACCCCATCAAAATCAGCGCCAAAAAGAGCAGGCTCCAGGACATCTTAACGATCATACACCCGCATGAGATCCCAGTACGCGAAAAAAGCGCCACAGGTAATATGGTTGTAGTACTAGCATTTTTCATCGATACTCAGACCTTGTGGAGTATTGTTTGTATCGGAATAACCCAAATAGACCCATTGCCCAGCCCGAGCACGCTGATTGACAGCCACCCACCAAGAATGAGAAGTTCCTTCATGGACATAATAACGCACCAAGGCGCCTTCATCACCTCCTGGATTGGCACCTCCGGGGATATAGGCATACCACCGATCCCACTTTCCCACATATCGGAAGGGATCCCATGCCCATAAGGATTGGGCATAAACAGAGTATAACCGGGCCCGCCGGCAAAAATTCCCATAACATTCCCCGGGCCAACGTTCACGGTACCATGCCGGATAGTTTCCATAAGCGCCGCCGCGGTGGTGCAGCGTCCATTCACCTTGATAAAGATAGCTCCCCGCGAGGACACCTACAGGATAAGCCAGCGTAAAAAGCAAGAACGAAACAACCAATATTTTCTTCATGGTCGTCCCTCCCAGGCAAAAATGTTCCTGGAAAGCACCGGATTATGTTGAAATTGCAATACCTGGAAGTATTCTGTAGGCGTTCCTGGATAGGGTCCACTTTCGGCTTTGAGAACAATCCCCGTCTGTTGATCCACCCACAATGTCCATTGGGCAGACTGTGGGGAATCGGGCTCAAAGAGAATCTGAATTTTCCACACAGGACGATTCAGGAAAGCCCCTTCCCCCAGGAAGACAAACTGGTGCCGGGTATCGGTACGTTGGGCAAAAGGTGCGGGAAAAAGGTAATCCGCGGTATGGCTAAGCAGCGCCCGGCGAAGAGGATGGTCTATCGATATCAGGGGCGGGAGTTGGTAAAGAGTTTTTGGGAGCATAGCCAGTTCCTGCTGGATATCGTCGGGACCTCTGGCAACGTCGTTTTCCGTAATTCCTTCGGAGGTGTGAAACATTCGAGACGAAGGCGTAATCACCATTATATGAAGGGCCTGTTCTTTGCCTGGTACATATATTTCGTGGCGGGCCCAATAGGGCTGTTGCAACCAGAATTTTTCCACGAACGTGGTGGCCGTTTTGCCCTCGGGTATGAGGGTCAATTGCGTGGCGACGTACAACGTATGCCAAAAACGGTGGCTGTTCAACATACGTAAAAAGGCCTGCTCAACGCGCGGCTCACGTATTTTTCTCGTTTGTACTGCAGCCAGCGCCGGGTCCTGACTCCCCAGACGTTTCTCAATTTCAGGGGGAACCTGTGCCTGGCTAAGAAAGCCGAATAGGAAACCCATAAGGGGAGCGAAAAAGAACAGGAGGATTTTCGTTTTCACTTTCATTTCTTCCCTCCTTACATGGGAGGACTACCTTTATTAGGCATTGTAGGATTCAGCCCAAGTAAGCCAAGTCCACCGTTGGTTGACAAATTCGGTATTGAAGGGCAACAAAATAACGTTTAAACCTGAACATTCCCCCTGAATTTGAAGCCTGGGCAGGAGAGAGCACGCATCCTATCCCAGTCCAGGCGTCTCGCGATGCTCAAGCATGTCCTTGGATGGGGTTCATGGTCACCAAGCATTCGCCCAAATTTTTTGGCTGCTCCAGGCAGACCAAGGTGTTAGGGGAGAGAATCGTGGAAGTGCTCCAGGCGGGACCGCTGATTCATGTCCTTGACAATACCGCGGGCTGGTTGACCAAGCGAGTCAACCGGCTGGGCTTGACCTGGGTCGACGTGCTCCACCCCAACACGACCGACCATGACCGTAACCGGCGCCAAAAGGCCGCGTCCTTGGGCCACGGGGTACGATTGAAGGAACGGGCCCGCCTGCAACTGCGGGCCCGTATCTGCCCAAGTATGGCACCCTCCCTCTGGTCGTGGCCAGGAATCGTCACGGGAAGGGGAAGGTGCTGGCAACCAATGACTTGGACAGGGACCTAACCACCCTTGTGTTGAGGAAACGTCGCCGCTGGCCCATCGAGACCTTGTTCCGAGACGCGAAACCGTTCTGCGGTTCGGCGGCGCGTCCGTGTTGTGTGAATCAAACCTTGGTGCGGCATGTGGCTTTGGTTTTGCAACGCCTACGCCTGCATCCGAAAGAAATCTCGGGCGAGGTCAAAGCGCGGCTGCAACGCGAACTCTTCACCGGCGGCATGTCTCCGCTCTTTCCCTTTGCGGGGTGTAAGGTCCCGGCGGCTCAGTTGCTCACCGCGCAGGGTCTGTCATCTAAAGAAGAGAACGTCCCAGGACACGACGTTGAATAGCTGGGGTCAGGAGTAAACCCAACAGCACTACGGCCAGAAGCGCACCACGAAGCCACTCGACCGCTCCCGAAGCACCGGCCTGCTGTCTATCCAGGAACACCAGGAACATGACCACCGCCGTCATGAGTGCACCGGTCACGCCCACATACCAGCCCATGGAGTGCCGGGCAGCCAAAAAGCCAATAGCGACGACGAAAAGCGCGGTCGAAGCATATAAGACATACCCTCCCAGGAAGAGCTCCGGGTGGCTATATTTGGGGTCGAAGTAGGGTGCACTGGGGTTGTGCAGGAAATAGCGCACACCATGTTGAGCGTTCATGTATACCATGCCGGCCGTAATGCCCAGCCAGCCAAACAGGAGCACCTGGGCGAGTTTGGTCTTGGCATCGCTTTTCTCCAGAAGAAGCATCAGGAAGTATGCGATCAGACCCAATACCATGATGGGCAGCCCCGGCGCCATACCGGCCGCGGGGTTCTTGCTACCATCCGGTTGACGCACGACCAACACCATCCAGGGAATCACAAACGACAAGCCCCCGATGGCCGGCAATGACAGTAGGGCCAACGCCAAAGGCCGGGCCCAGGGTTTGTCCGCGACAATGTCTTTGGCGATGACGACCAACACCGCTCCTGCAAACACGAAAAGCGCCATCCACACATGGAAAGTCACGGTCAAGATGGGTACGGGTGTATCCCAGACGCCATCGGGTTCCACCACCTGCCAGACTTCGATCAACGCGCGCAAACAGGGATTCAGGTTGTCCAACACCTGGAAAGGCGCAACGAGCATTAGATACAAACCCATCAGCACCGAGATGGCTGCCAACACACGTCGTTGGGTAGGGGTGGTCTTGCCACTCATGGCTGTACCTCCTGGAAGGAATTTTGGTATCATGATTTAGGCATCTTGCGCTGGAAGGCTTCCCTCAGGTCGGAATTCGCTTTCGAAAATCAGTATATATTCCGAGATGAACCAAGTCTTTGACTTTGTGCAAGTTTTCCCATGGTTCCGTATCAACACCTGCATACGCTGCTGCGTCAACATCCCGTATTTGGGCTACTTCCTCCCACGGCACAGGAAGTACTAAGGAGAACCGCCCGTCCCCGGGCCGTCCAGAAGGGAGAAATCCTGGTACATCAAGGCCAATCCTGGCCATGCGTTGCCATATTGGTGATGAGCAGCGGCCGGTGGGTGTTGCTTGCCCCATCAGGACGTCGTCAGGTGGTTTTTCACTTGGGTACAGGCCAGGTCATATGGGGGCACGGCCTGTTCGACGACGGCCCCTCCCCGGCCAGTTTTGAGATCACCTTAAGTGGTTGGGTTTTCTGGTGGCCTCGAACGGTCGTTCGACCGTTGCTGGTGCAACATCCCGAAGCACTGTGGGCCCTCAACCGGGAAATGGTGAGTTGGATGCGCCGGGTGCGCGATATCCTATATACCTTGACATTCCACGATGTAATGCGTCGAGTGGCTCGTGTATTGGTGGAATACCTTCCAGTTCAAGAAGACGAGCAACCCATTACTCGCCGCATTACCCTGGAGGAAATGGCGGACCTGGTCGGGGCCAGCCCGGAATATGTGTGTCGAGTATTACGGCGTTTAGCCCAAAAGGGATTCTTGGATATTCAACGACGGTATCTGGTTTTGAAGGATCGCGCCGCTTTGGAACGCTTGGCTTGGGGCGATGACTGATGCGAGTCCTGACCAAACAGCCGACTGCATTCGCGGCCAATCCGATGAATGGGATGGCACCACCGGGACGGAAGGGAGGAGGTGTCCCGGCGGACCAATGGGAGGCGATCAGGTCAACAGAGGAAGCTCTGGCGGCCGCGGTCTACAAACATTCCAACTAAGGCATTCCAAAAGACCCGCCCGTAAAGGTTGCCCAAACCGTACCATTCATTGAAGCCGGCCTGATTCCGGCAACATTTGCACACATGCGATGAGGGGTTTTCCTACCCACAACCCAACGAATTCGGCTATAATGAAGCCCGCGTCATCCCGAAATTTGCACAAAGGAGGTGTGTCTTGCCCGTTACAGTTTTCGCTCGGAACAATGAGAACCCGGAAGAATTGCTCAAACGCTTCCGGAAACAGGTGGCCAAGGCAGGTATTTTGAGCGCGGTGAAACGCAAGCGCTGGTACATTTCCAAGAGCGAACTCAAGCGTTTGAAGAAGAAAAAGGCCATCCGCCGGTTGCGTCGGAAGTTGCGCAAGCGCATGTTGTTGGGTAAAAAGAAAAAATAACCCCGTCCGCCCGGAAGGAGGAGGTCCGCCATGGCCAAGGAAGGCAAAATCGAAGTCGAGGGTACGGTCGTGGAAGCCCTGCCCGATACCCAGTTCCGGGTGCGGCTGGACAACGGCCAGGAAATCCTGGCGTACCTGTCGGGCCGCATGAGGAAGCACTACATCCGCATCCTGCTGGGGGATCGGGTGAAGGTGGAAATGTCCCCGTACGACCTGACCCGGGGACGCATCGTGTACCGCTATAAGAAACAGGTCACCACGTGACCCATGGACCCTGCCCGCTTCCGCGCGCAGGTGAAGGACTGGCTGGGCATCGAACTCACCCCTGCACAGGGGGATGCTTTTTTCACCTACCTGGACCTCCTCCTTCAATGGAACCAACGCATGAATTTGACGGCCCACCGCACGCCGGAGCGTGTGGTGGTTTATCATTTCCTGGATTCCCTCAGCCTGGTCAAGGCCCTGGGGCCCCTGGACGACCTGCATCTCGTGGACGTGGGCACTGGGGCCGGCTTTCCCGGGCTTCCCCTCAAACTGGTCTTTCCCGCGCTGCGCCTGACCCTGCTGGAATCGTCCCGGAAAACCGCCCGGTTTTTGGAAACGGTGCTGGAGGCCCTGGGCCTCGACGATGTGCGCCTGGTGGTGGAACGGGCCGAGCGCGCGGCCCACACGCCCGAGCATCGCGAGGCCTACGACCTGGCCGTGGCCCGGGGCGTGGCGCCCATGCCCACCCTGGCCGAATACCTGCTCCCCTTCACCCGCATCGGCGGCCGGGCCGTGGCCTACAAAGGCCCCAAGGCACCGCAAGAAGTGTGGGAAGCCCAAAAAGCCCTGGAAACCCTGGGCGGCGCCCTGGAACGCATCGTTCCCGTGGAGGTTCCCGGGCTTCCGGCCCGGCGCATGTTGGTTTGCATGAGAAAGGAGCGGCCCACACCGCCCCGATACCCCCGCAAACCCGGCATTCCTGCCAAGCGCCCGCTGTAACCCTTTCTTCCGCTGGGGAAAGTCCCCCGCACCCGTCCAGTGTTTCGCCCGTGAAGGAGGCCCCGGCATGTTCGACCGTTTCACCCAACAACGTCATATGGCCGAAGCCGGCCGTCTGCCCCCCGGCCAGGCCCTGACCCGCAAGTTTCCCGTACTGCATTACGGCCCGGTGCCGGAATTCAACCCCGCCACCTGGGATTTCCTCATCTGGGGCGAGGTGGAAGAACCCCGGCATTTCACCTGGGATGAATTCCTCCGCCTTCCCCGCCGACGGGTGACCATGGACATCCACTGCGTCACCCGCTGGAGCAAGTTCGATACCGTGTGGGAGGGGGTTTTGGTGAAGGATCTGGTGGCTCAGGGGATTTTGCGCCTCAAGCCCACGGCCCGGTACGTCATCCAGCACGCGGAGTACGGCTTCACCGCGAACCTGCCCCTGGAGGTGGTCTTGCAGGACAACTTCCTCCTGGCCACCCACTACAACGGCCAACCCCTGACCCCGGAGCACGGTTACCCGGTGCGGGGCGTCATCGGCGCCCTGCCGGGCCGGGAAGGCCTCAAGGTGACCTACTTCTGGAAGGGGGCCAAGTGGCTTCGGGGCCTGGAATTCACCGCAGAAGACCGCCCCGGTTTTTGGGAGCGAGCCGGGTACCACAACGAAGCCGACGTATGGAAGGAACAACGCACCCAGTGGTGAGGGGGACCTTTGCAACCTCCTATTTCCCCATCATGCTCAAGAGCGCCCAGGCCAGGGTCTGGTAGATTTCGGCCAGCGCGCCGTACAGGTCGCCGGTGAAGCCCGGAACCCGACGCAGCAGCCAGGTGGCGAAGAGCCAGGCCGTGGTGCTCGCGAGCGCGCCCAGGCCCCAGCCCCAGGGCCACCAGAACGCGCTCAGGCCCAGGGCCAGCAGGGTGCCGGGCACCAGGCGCCACCGGGCCGAGCGCGCGGCCAGGGGTTTCCCCAGGCCCTGCTCCCGGGCGTAGGGAAACAGCACCACCATCGCGCTCATGGCCCAGTGGGACCACACCGGCACCGCCCACAAAGCGGGCCGGGGCACCGCGGCCAGGGCCGCGGCCTTGAGCAGCAAGGCCAACCCCACCGCGGCCGCGCCAAAGGCGCCGATGCGGGCATCCCGCATGATGTCCAGCCGCTGCTGGGGGTCCCACCCGCCAAAAAGCCCGTCGGTCGCGTCGGCCAGGCCGTCGAGATGCAGGCCGCGGGTCAGAACCAGGTAAAACAGGACCAACAATCCACCCTTCACCAACGGGGGAAATGGAAACGAGTCCAGAAGGACATCCAGCAGGGCCAGAAGGCCGCCCAGTATACCCCCTATGAGGGGGAACCACACCACGCTACACACCCAGGCCTTTTCGGGCCAGGGGTCCTGCCCGCGCGGCCCGGGCAACACGGTAAGCAGGGACCACGCCGCCCAGAAGGAAGCGACGAAGGGATGGTGCCAAACCCGGTGCCATATTCCTTCGCGTGGACTAAGCAGGGGCATTGTCGCCTTCCGTACGCAAAGCCAGAATGCGACGGTACAGGTCGCTGCGGGGCCGCCCCGTGGCCTGGGCCAGGGCTTTGGCCAGGTCTTTCGGCCGTTCCCCCCGGGCCAGCCCCTCGCGAATGGCCCGGTCCACGTCTTCGTCGGTCCAGGTTTGCCGAGGCGCGCCTTCCACCACCAGGGTGAATTCCCCGCGAGGTGGGTGCTGGCGGTAGTAATCCCGGGCCTCGGCCAGGGTGCCCCGGAAGAAGGACTCGTGCACCTTGGTGAGTTCGTGGGCCACCGCGACGCGGCGCTCCGGCCCCAGGACCGCGGCCATGTCTTCCAGCGCGGCGGCCAGGCGTTGGGGCGTTTCCAGGAAAATCAGGGTGTAGGGCAGGTGGACCACCTCGGCCAGCGCGCGGCGCCGCTCCCCCGGCTTGCGGGGCAGGTAACCCAGGTAGAGGAACCGCTCCGCGGGCAGACCCGAGGCCACCAGCGCGGCCAGTACCGCGCTGGGGCCGGGCACCGGTACCACGGTGTATCCTGCCTCGATGGCTGCCCGCACCAACTCATAACCGGGGTCGTTGATGAGGGGCGTGCCCGCGTCGGAAACCAGCGCGCCCGCTTCGCCTCGGGCCAGTCGACGTAACAATTGGGGAAGCCGCCGGGCCTTGTTGTGTTCGTGAAAGGAGATCAGCGGCGTTTCGATGCCGTAATGGGCCAGCAACTTGCGGGTCCTGCGGGTGTCTTCCGCGGCAATCCAGGCCACCTGTTTCAACACTTCCAGGGCGCGCAGCGTAATGTCTTTCAAATGGCCAATGGGCGTGGAAACCACAAAAAGCCTGCTCATCGTATTTTCACCCCAAATACCACCCGTTCGGCGAGAAATGTGTTATCCTTTTTACAATGCAGACGGGCACTCCATCACCATCCCCTTCATCTTACCTCAAACGCGCATGGCTCCGAGCCCGTCCCGGTGGTTAACCAGAAGGGAAGCGCCTTTCCTCGAATTGCCCGTTGTGTCGATGGTTTACCCTATCTTTCCAGGCCAAACAAGATGCAGGTGAACGCCATGCGAATTTGTGCATTGCGGCGCTCCGGTCGCTGCCCTCCCGTAGCCTGGTTCTCCAAACCGAACGCCGCTTGGTTGTAAAGGGCGAATTTTCCCCTGCGTGGGAGGGTTTTCCTTGAACGAAATGCAGGGGGTGCGTCGAATCCTGCCATGTGGCGTTGGTGCAGGGGAAGGCGTCCCCAAGACTTTTTTACGGGAGGACAGCCATGGCCAAAGTTGTGGTGGTCGGTGCAGGTTTTGCTGGGCATACCGCGGCCCTGTACCTGGGTCATTACCTGGGCAAGAAACACGAGATTACCGTGGTCAACAAGTACGACTACTTCGGCTTCGTCCCTTCGTGGGTGTGGGTTGGCGTGGGTCGTATGGACCCCAAGAAAACCATCATCCCTCTGGAGCCGGTGTACCGACGCAAGCACGTGAACTTCGTCCAGGGGCGGGTGACGGAGATTCACCCGGAACCCGAAGAACAGTACGTGGTGGTGGAAAAGGCCGAGGGCGGTCAGGCCCGGCTGGACTACGATTATCTCCTCATCGCCACCGGGCCGTATTTGAATTTCGAGGCCACCCCGGGCCTGGGCCCGGCCACGGGCAACACCTACTCCATCTGCACCCTGGACCACGCGGTTCAAACCCGGGATGCGTATCTGGAGTGGGTGAAGCGACTGGAAACCGGGGCCAGGGCCCGCTTCGTCATCGGCACGGGGCACGGCACCGCCACCTGCCAGGGCGCGGCCTTCGAGTACATCACCAACGTGCACAAGGATTTGGTACGGCGCGGTTTACGAGACCGGGTGGAACTGGTGTATTTCTCCAACGAACCGGCCCTGGGCGATTTCGGCATTCGGGGCATCAAGGCCCGACACAAGGGGCGCCTGGTTTCCAGCGCGGAATTCATGGAGGCCATCTTCCGAGACTTCGGCATCCAATGGGAAATCGGCCGGGCCGCGCTCAAGGTGGAGCCAGGACGCATTTACTGGGAGGACAGGGACGGTAATTATGGGGAAACCACCTTCGACTTTGCCATGCTCATCCCTCAGTTCAAAGGGCAGGGGCTGCACATGAAGGTGCTGGGGCCCAACGGCGAGGACCTGAAGGAACGCGTTTTCAATCCTTCGGGCTTTGTGTTGGTGGATGGTATTTACGGCCTGCCCTTCGAGCGCCTGGAACGCAACCCCGACGCCTGGCCCGCCGTTTACCAAAATCCCTACTACCCCAACATCTTCGCCGCGGGCATTGCCTTTGCCCCGCCGGGTCCCATTTCCGTGCCCCACACCACGCCCAACGGCACCAAAATCGCTCCGGCACCGCCTCGCACGGGTATGATTTCCGGCATCATCGGTCGGTTGGTAGCCCTGAACATCGTGGATTTAATCAAGCGCGGGCGCATGACCCACGACGAGCGCATGTCCGAGATGTTCGCCGCGTGCGTGGCCTCCATGGGCGATTCCCTGTGGGACGGCTCCGCGGTGGTCATCGTGGTGTATCCCGTGGTGCCGGACTTCCGGCGTTACCCCAACGAAGAAGGCCGGGACCTCTTCGTCACCCACATGGAAATGGGCCTGAGCGGCGCCTGGATGAAGGCCCTGATTCACTACACCTTCATGTACAAGTTCAAGGGCCTGCCGGGGTGGCGCATCATCCCCGAATGATGGGGAGGCGCTGGTTCGCCTTGCCCGCACCCGTCATTTCCTGGTTTGGGAGGGATGCCATGAGCGAACAAACCAAAGCGCAACAGCAGGAGGAAGCCAAGGCCCCGCGCTTCGAGATTTCTCCTCGAGACCGGGCGCTGATGAACAACAAGCTGTACCAACTCTGGCGGTTCATCGTGCTCAACATCAAGATTTTGAAAGCCGTGGACCACAGCAAGCGTTCCTGAGGGCCGGAGGAAAAGGTGGTGCTCCCGTTGGGAACCGAAGAGGGGGTATGAAAGGGCAGCACCCGCCTTTTCATACCCCCTCCGGGTCGAAGGATCGGAGCTCGGATTCAAGGCTTGACGGGGTTTGCGCCTTTGGTATACTAACCCATGCCCAAACAGGCTTTTGATGAACGGCCCCGTGGTGTAGCCTGGCCTAACACGCCGCCCTGTCAAGGCGGAGATCGCGGGTTCGAATCCCGTCGGGGCCGCTTTTTTTGTAAAAACGGGTCTTGCGACCCGTTTTTTTGTTGGAAAAGACACAACACACCTTAACCCCGACAACTTCGACGGGAATGTGCCCGCCACAACGTGGTAGGATACCCTTGTCCAGCGATTCCCATCCTGCTACCGGGAGGTCGATCATGCCGGGCAAGTATTACGAAGACCTGGAAGTGGGTATGAAGATTCGGCATCCTCTGGGCCGCACCATCACCGAGGCGGACAACGTGCTCTTTTGTGCCCTGACCATGAACCCCCAACCCCTGCACCTGAACGAAGACTTCGCGGCCCGTACGGTCTTTGGGCGGCGCATCGTCAACGGGTTGCTCACCCTGGCCCTGGCCACTGGGCTTACCGTCGCGGATTTGACGGAGGGCACCATCATCGCCAACCTGGGCTATGAAAAGGTACGTCACCCCAATCCTATGTTCCACGGCGACACCCTGTACGTGGAGACGGAGGTCCTGGAGAAGCGGCTTTCCAAATCCCGGCCCAATGCGGGCATCGTACGGCTGAAGCACATCGGGCGAAAGCAGGACGGCACCGTGGTGGTGGAGTTCGAGCGGGTGGTGATGTTCCTCCGCCGACCCACCGGTGAGGCGTAGTCCTATGTTGGCCGAGGGCCTTCCACCTTGTGGGCCTTCGGCCTTCCCACTTCCCACCCTGTCCGAAGTCCAGGGGCTGTTCGTTGCGATGCCCCGCTTTTTGCGGGGGTAGACCGGCCTCGAAAGGGCAAAAACCAGGGCGGAAAGGCATGTTGGTCGTCCTTTCCGCCCTGGCACAATTGGCTCAGACCTTTTCCAAAGCCCGCGCCACGTCCTTGAGCAGGTCTTCCGTGTCTTCGATGCCCGTGGAGAGGCGAATCAGCCCGGGAGTGATGCCCATGCGCAACTGCTCCTCCCGGGGCACCTTGCGGTGGGTCATACTGGCGGGATGCTGCACCAGAGTGTCCACGTTACCCAGGCTTACACCCAGGCTGCTCCAACGGGTGTTTTCCAGGAAGCGCAACGCGGCCTCGTAACCTCCTTTGAGTTCGAAGGAAACGATGCCACCAAAGCCGCCGACCATTTGCTTACGGGCCACGGCGTGACCCGGGTGCTGAGGCAAACCGGGATAAAGGACGCGAGCCACCTTGGGGTGCTCTTGCAGGAATTCGGCCAGCGCCTGAGCGTTCGCGTTGTGGCGGGGCACCCGCAGGTGCAGGGTTTTCATGCCCAACTGGGTAAGCCAGGCATCGAAAGGCGAGGTGCTGAAACCCATGGTGCGGGAGAGGGGTGCGAGTTTTTCTTCCACCCAGGCGCGGTCTCGGGCCACCACGGCGCCCCCCACCACCACGCCGTGGCCGACCAGGTACTTGGTGGTGCTGTGCACCACGACATCCACCCCCCAGGTCAGGGGTCGCTGATTGTACGGCGTGGCAAAGGTGTTGTCCACCATCATCTTGGCACCGTGCTCGTGGGCCAGTTGGGTTACGGCTTCCAAATCCACGACGTCCAGCGTAGGGTTGGAAGGGGTTTCGGCATAGACCAGCGCGGCCTCACCCGCCTCTTCCAGGGCGCGCGCCCAGGCTTCGGTGTGGGTCTCGTACACCCAATGCACCCGAAAGCCCCATTTGGGCAGCAGGTTGGCCAGGAACCGGTACGTGGCACCGTAACTGCGATGCTGGGCCACCACCACCTGGCCCGGTTCCAACAGAGCCAGAAAGGCCGCGGCAATGGCTCCCATACCCGAAGGATACAGGCGCCCTGCCGCGAATGCTCGCGGGTCGGCATGGGGTTGGGCTTTCCATAAGTCGTAGGCTTCCAGCAAGGCAATGCGCTGTGCCGCTTCCTCTACGTTGGGATTGGCCAGGCGGGAATAGATATAGCCCGGCCTTTCCCCTTCAAACACAGCCTGGGCTTCGTCCACGTTTTCAAAGACAAAAGTAGACGTTTGAAACACGGGCATCACGTGGGCACCCCATACGTGGGCTTCTTCCAGGCCGTGCACGGCCAGCGTTCCGAGTCCAGGCATGTCCTTCATGGCGATGCTCCTCCTTCAACGAAATTTTGAACGCAAACCATCCCTATGGGGAATATCGTGAGATCGCAACAAACCTTTACGGGAAAGAAAAAGGGGACGGCGAAAGAGAGCCGTCCCCAGGGAAACATCCAAAGGCCACGCGCATAATGCCGCGTGCCCGGAGTTGTTGCTTTGGGACCGACAGAAGGAATTCGACCCTTTCAAGGGTAGCGAACCCCTTTCAAGGTGCGTCGCCATGACCAGGAGACCCGACGGGATTAAGCGGCGGTTTCCTCGGGGGCCTGGGCCTCCTGTTGTCGAAGCAACGCGTTGAGTTGTCGCATCAAGCGGCTTTTTCGACGGGCCACATTGCCCTTGTGGAGAATCCCCTTGGCCGCGGCCTTGTCCAGGGCCTTGACGGCCAGTTGGGTGTAATACGTAGCATTTTCCACATCCCCGGCCAGGATGGCGCGTTTGGCCTTTTTGATAAAAGTCTTGGCCCGCCCGCGGAACCAACGATTGCGCAACCGACGCTTTTCGCTTTGGCGCAGGCGCTTCTTGGCAGAAGGTGTATTCGGCAAGGCTCACCTCCCGGTGGTTCAAAGGTTTGAGCGACACCCCATTGTAGCGCGAGGCAGAGGCTTTGTCCAGCAATTTTGCGCGCCCCAGGCGTTTTGCATGTACCAATAAAGGCTCACACAGAGCCGCGGAGAACACGGAGTATTTGCTGGAGAAGGCCAAAGTTTTCCCTGTGTTCTCTGGGCCTCCGTGAGAAAAGGCGCCGGTTCTTTGCTATTTTTGTTGGATTTTGAAAACACCTGGACATGCATGCTCGCCTTGACGGGACACACAAAGGGGGTAGAATGGGCGCCGAACAAAATTCCATCATGGGTGAGGTCGGCCGAGGTGCCCCTGCCCCCGGATGGGAGGGGCGTGGAGAGGCTCGAAAAGGCCCTCCACGGCGAAGCCGGTGAAAGTCCGGCGCTGTCCCGCAACTGTAACCCACCCGCAACGGTGAAAGCGGCCCGTTTCTCCAAGGCCCCCGTAGCGCGGTGGGAAGCCAGGTCGCCCGCCTCGGTCGGTTTCCACACCCTCGCGGAAGGGCGTGGAAACGCGCTGGTGCCGCGCACCTCGGTGCCATAGCGTTTTCACCCCTTCGCGCAAAACGCGAAGGGGTGGTTGTTTTCCGAGGTGGAGCACCGCGCGGGTCACCCGTTCCGCACATTCCACTGATAGGAGGTGACCTATGCGTCGGTGGTTCCTTTCCTTTGGGGTGGTTTTCATGGTCATGGCGGTGTTGACTGCTTGTCGGAAGGCCACCCCCGAGCCTGCGCCTACTTCCCGGCCTGCCACACCCACGTCCGAACCTCAACCCACGGCAACGCCCGCGCCTACGGCCACCCCGGAGCCTACCCCAACACCTGCTCCCGCGGTCGTCATCACCGATGACCTGGGAACGGAAATCGTGCTTCAAGAGTGCCCGAAGCGCATCATCTCCCTGGCTCCCTCCATCACCGAGAGCTTGTTCGCCATCGGCGCCGGGGATCGGATTGTGGGCCGTGATTCCAACTCCAAATATCCTCCCGAAGTGGAAAACATCCCCGACATCGGCAGCCTGTGGCAGGACCTCCCGTTGGAGGCCATGTTGGCTCTGGAGCCGGATTTGGTCATCGCTGCGGAAATCATCTCGCAGGACCAGGTGGTGCAAATGCAAAAAGCCGGCCTGACCGTCTACTGGCAGGCCAACCCCAAGGATTTCCAGGGACTTTTCGACAACCTGAAGGACCTGGCCCGGCTGACCTGTCGTGAGGAAAAGGTGGACGAACTGGTGGCCGAACTCCAGGAACGGGTGCAGGCCGTGGAGGAAGCCGTGGCTCAGGTTGAGGAGCGTCCGCTGGTCTTTTACGAATTGGATGCCACCGACCCGGCCAACCCCTGGACCTCCGGCCCGGGGACCTTCATCGATTATGCCATTCGCACTGCGGGTGGCGAAAACCTGGGCGGTCAGGTGTTGGATGCCCCCTGGGCCCAAATCAGTGCGGAAAAAATCATCGAACTCAACCCCGACATCATCCTGCTGGCCGATGCCCCTTATGGCGTCACCCCCGAAGAGGTAGCCAAGCGTCCCGGATGGGGAGCCATCCGAGCCGTGCAGGCGGGCCGGGTCTATCCCTTCAACCCGTATTTGTTGAGCGTGCCCGGTCCCCGCATGGTAAACGGCCTGGAGACCCTGGCCGTTCTCTTCCATCCTGACCTGTTCTGTGCGCAACTGCCGCCGCAACCCGACCCGGCAGCCGTGGAATTGGTATGTGAGGCACAGTGAACCGATGGATGAAGGGACGCCTGCTCGCCCCTTCGCAACCTGAACCACAAAAGGCGGGAGCGCCAACCTGGGGCGGTTTGGTCACCGCCCCAGGTTTTCGTTTCAAATATGCGCGCCCCCTTTGCTGGTTACGGGTTGTATAGATAGCCAAACGGCACATCCCGTTTCTTTAGGAGGCAAGTCCCATGTCCCCCATTGCCCTGGTTGCCGACAGCACGGTTTACATGCCTCAGGAATTGGTGGAGCAATACCGGATTCACATCGTGCCGGTGCGCATCATCTGGGAAGGCAAGACGTATCGCGACGGCATCGACATCACACCGCGAGAAATCTACCAACGCTTGAAGACCTCGGATACCCTGCCGACCACGTCCCAGCCCCCTGCTCAGGACTTCCTGGAGGTTTTCAAGAAACTTCACCAACAGGGATACGACATCCTGACCATTACGCTCAGTTCCGGTCTTTCCGGTACTTTTGGTTCGGCGCAGCAGGCCAAGGAAATGCTGCCCGAAGCCCGCATCGAAGTCGTGGACTCCAAGATGGTAGCCATGGCTACGGGGTTCCAAATTCTGGCCGTGGCCCGGGCGCTGGAAGAGAACCCCAACATGACCCTGGAGGAAGCCAAGGCCCTGGCCGAAAAGGCTCGTGAGCACACCAACGTGCTTTTCGTGGTCGATACCCTGGAATACCTGCATCGGGGGGGGCGCATCGGCGGTGCGGCCCGATTTTTGGGCACCATGTTGAATCTGAAACCCCTGCTGACCCTGGAGGATGGCAAAATCGTGCCGGCGGGCAAGGTGCGCACCATGCGCAAAGCCCTGAGCCGATTGCTGGATTTGCTGGAAGAGCGCATCGCCGGCCGCCGTCCTGTGCGCCTGGCCGCGCTGCACGTGGATGCGGAGGAGGCTTCCCGAAAACTCATGGACATGGCCATCCAGCGCTTTCAGCCCGAAGAGATTTACTACACCACCGTCAGCCCGGCCGTGGGCGTTCACCTGGGCCCCGGAACCCTGGGGCTTTGCTACATGGCGGGCCTGTGAGCAGGGCTCTCCAAAGGGTGTTTCCATCCCCTCCGGGGGATTGACCCTTTCCCGGGTCGTTTACGAACGGGCCGCATGGCCCTATCTGGACGAGGGCCTTTTTGCTCCTGAATTGGACAATAGGCGGGACATCTGTCCGATGACCTCGGTTTTGTGTAGTATACTTTACACAATCGAGGTCCTTTTGGCCTTTGCATGCATCCTTGAGGGTAGCCGGGCATGATCGGTTTTTTGTTGGTCGCGCACAGTCGGGCCCTGGCCGAAGGTGTGCGGGATTTGATGCGCCAGGTGGCACCTTTGATTCCCATAGCCGTGGCCGCGGGGACCAAAGACCCCATCCAACCTTTGGGGACCAATCCGGTAGACATCCAGGAAGCGCTGCGAGAGCTGCTCCATCGAGAAGACGTAGAAGCCGTGGTCGTCTTCATGGACCTGGGCAGCGCGGTGCTCAGTGCGGAAACGGCCCTGGACTTTCTGTCTCCGGAAGAACGGAAACGCGTGTATCTTTCCCCCGCTCCTTTGGTGGAAGGCGCCGTCACCGCGGCCACCCTGGCTGCGGCCGGCGTTCCCCTCTCGGAAATCCTTCGGGAAGCCCGGCAAGCCCTTCAGGTCAAAAGCGGCCTGCCGCAACCTGCCCCGGAAGACACCGCGGCATCTCAAACCGTCGAGGGCGGCGCGGAGGCAGCCCTGCCCCCCGAAGAGGAGCGGCCCACTTCGCCGCCGGACGCGGAAACCCACGTCACCCTGTCCAACCCCCTGGGTTTGCACGCCCGACCCGCGGCCCAGTTCGTCCAATTGGTCAGCCGCTTTCCCCAGGCCCAGGTGTGGGTGGCCAATGAAACCCGAGGCACCGAACCCGTACCCGCGCGCAGCCTGAACCAGGTGCTGGCCCTGGGTGTACGTCAGGGGCATCGGGTTCATCTTATGGCCTGGGGGCCGCAGGCCCGGGAGGCCCTGGCCGCGTTGGAAGAATTCCTGATTCAACTACACGAAGAAGCGCCTGCTCCGGCTTCGCCACCTGTCCACACGGAAGCACAACCCCGGGTGGAGATACGACCCGAAGAGGGCACCGTGTATTTCGGAGTGGCCATTGCGCCCGGCGTGGCCCTGGGCCCGGCGTACGTACATCGCCCCCGGTTGCCCCAGGTCCCGCAGACTCCCGCGGAAGACCCGGAGGCCGAATGGCACCGGTTTCTGGAGGCACGGGACCGGGCCCTGAAGGAAATTCAGGGGCTTTACGAAGAAACGCGGCGCCGCATTGGACCGGAGCATGCGGAAATCTTCACCGCGCACCGCATGGTGCTGGAAGACCCTACCCTGACCCAGGGCGTCCACCGGCGCATTTTCCAGGAAGGACGCAACGCGGCCCAGGCTGTTTACGTCACGGTGAATCAACTGGCCGCCCAACTGGAAGCCCTGGAAGACCCTCTGCTTCGGGCACGTGCCCAGGACATTCGGGACGTGGGCGCCCGGCTGTTGCGGGCCTTGTTGGGGGTGGTGGAAGAAACGCACATTCCGCCCCGGCCTGCCATCCTCATCGCAGAAGACGTGCAGCCTTCGGACGTTTTGCAATGGAATTCGGATAACGTGCTGGGGCTGGCTACGGTCAAAGGCGGCCCGACCACCCATGCGGCCATCCTGGCTCGGGGCATGGGCATCCCCGCGGTGGCCGGCCTGGAAGCGGGCATTTTGCACATTCCCGACGATGTGACCGTGGGGCTGGACGGGCAGGAGGGCATCGTATGGGTGAATCCTGCGCCTTCGGTGCAGGAACGTTTGCGCCGGCAGATGGAAGAACAGCGAACCCGAAAGGCCCAGGCCCGGGCCCATGCCCACGAACCGGCCGTGACCCGGGAGGGCGTCCGCATCGCGGTGCTGGCCAACGTGCGCAACGCGACCGAAGCCCGCAAAGCCGCGGAAATGGGCGCCGAGGGTTCCGGCCTGGTGCGCACCGAATTCCTGTACGTGGAACGCGACCAGCCGCCCACCGAAGAAGAACAAATCGAAGCCTATCGGGAAATTTTCGATGCCCTGGCGCCCCACCCTGTGACCATTCGCACCGCGGACATCGGCGGCGACAAGCCCATCCCCTACCTCAACCTGCAAGAGGAAAACCCCTTCCTGGGCTTGAGGGGGGTGCGCCTCAGCCTGGCCTATCCCGATATGTTCCGCACCCAACTTCGCGCCCTTCTGCGTGCGGCCCACGGCTACCGGGTGAACATCATGCTACCCATGGTGGCTCTGGTGGAAGAATGGAAACAGGCGCTGCGACACTTTCGGGAGGTGCAGGCCGAATTGGCGCGGGAAGGCCTCCCTTATAACCCGGAAACGCCCCTGGGCATCATGGTGGAGATTCCGGGCGCGGTGTTCATCCTGGAGCACTTCGTGGACGCCGGTGTCCAGTTCTTCAGCCTGGGCACCAACGACCTGACCCAATACACCTTAGCCGCGGACCGCACCCACCCCCAGGTGGCCCTGCTGGCCGATGCCCTCCATCCCGCGGTGCTGCACCTTATCCACCGCACCGTGCAGGTAGGGGAAAAACGCCGGGTTCCCGTGAGCATTTGTGGGGAATTGGCCGGCGATTTGCAGGCCCTGCCCCTGCTGTTGGGTTTGGGTCTGCGCACCCTGAGTATGGTACCCGATGCCATCCCAGAAGCCAAAGCCCGCATTCGGGAAATCTCCCTGAAAGAGGCCCAAGTCCTGGCCCAGAAAGCCCTCACCCTGCCCGACGCCAACGCGGTGCGCGCTTTGCTGAGTGCATGACCCCATGCAGGCACACCTGCAGCCTGGGAATGAAAACCAGGCCTCGCAAATCCCAAAGTTCTTTAGCCTTCTAACCAGATTGTGTGTTGCCGGTGCACCCTACACACCTGCCGCATTGACGTCGAACACCTGCCCACTGCTCATCATCCTGATGCAACGCTTCAATGTGCACCCTCTGGTTCCCGGGAGGGCACTTCTACAATGAAGGTGCTCCCCCGGCCCCGACCGGGGCTTTCGGCCCAGATGCGGCCGCCGTGGGCCTCCACCAGGAGCCGGGCAATGGTCAGCCCCAGGCCGCTGCCGCCGTAGGCCCGGGACCGGGAGCGTTCCACCCGGTAGAAGCGCTTGAAGATGTGGGGCAGGTGTTCGGGCGGGATGCCCACACCCGTATCCTGCACCTCGAAGCGCACCCGGCGGGGCCCCGCGCGTCGGGCCCGCAGGGTCACCCGACCGCCTTCCGGGGTGTAGCGCAGCGCGTTCTCCAGCAGGTTGCTGAAGACTTGCAGCATCCGTTCCTGGTCCACCCACAGGTCGGGCAGCCCCGCTTCCACTTCCATTTCCAGATGCACACCCTTTTCCTGGTACGCGGGGAGGAAGCGGCGGTACGCGGTCTCCAGGAGTTCCTGGGGGGAAACGCGTGTGGGTTGCAGGTTCAGGGCCCCGGCTTCCATCCGGCTGACTTCCCGCAGGTCGTCCACGAAGCGCTGCAGCCGCTGCACTTCTTCCAGGATTTGCGCATACACCTGGGGTTCGGGCGGGAGTACGCCATCCAGCAGGCCTTCCACGTAGGCCCGGATGGAGGCCAGGGGGGTGCGCATTTCATGAGAGATGTCGGCCAGCCATTGGCGACGGGCCTCTTCGGTGCGGGCCAGTTGTTCGGCCATACGGTTGAAGTTCCAGGCCAGTTCCCCCAGTTCGTCGAACACCCCCCGTTCGAAGTCTCCGGGCACCGCGACCCGTTCTTCGTAATGGCCTTCTGCGATGCGCCGGCTGGCCCTGGAGATGGCCTGCACCGGCGCGACGATCTGCCGGGTGACGAACCAACTCACGGCCAGCGCGGCCAGGCCGGCCACCAGCACCGCCCGCAGCAGGGCCTCGCGAATCGCGGCCCGGAAGTTGAGGAACAGGTCCCGTTCCAGTTGTCTGGGGTCCTCACGCCAGCGGTTCCCGTCTTCGTCCATCATCATGCCGTGGCCTCGGGACATCATGGCCTCCATGCTGCGGGCCATGGCCGCGAGGTGCCGCTCGAAGGCCGAAGGGGCCACGGACCACCCGGCCCACCACAGGGTCACGCCGCCCACGAAAATCACCGCCAGGTAAGAGACGAAGAGTTTCCAGCCCAAACGCCGCTGGAAGGCCACCCACAACGTTTCACCCCATCGACGAAGCACCTTGACCATGACCTCACCTCACGATTGGTGCTGGGCGCGGCCCACCACCCACACCGCGCACTGCTGACTGCTGACTGCCGACCGCGCACTGCCGACTGCCGACCGCTGACTGCGGACCGCCGACTTTACTCTTCTTCCCCATCGAACCGGTAGCCCACCCCCCGCACGGTGACAATCCACTGCCCCAGGGGGCCCAGTTTCTTGCGCAGGTTCCCGATGTGCACGTCCACCACCCGCGCGTCGGCATACGTGCTGCCCCAGATGCGCTCCAAAAGTTGGGTTCGGGTCATCACCCAGCCCCGGTGCTCGGCCAGGGTCACCAGGAGGTCGAACTCCCGGGGGGTGAGGTGGACTTCCTGGCCCTGGACCCACACGCGGCGGGCCGCGACGTCGATGTCCAATCCCCGAAACCGAAGCCGCTTTGGGGGTTCGGGGGCTTTGCGCAACCGGCGCAATGCGGCCTTGACCCGGGCCACCAACTCCCGGGGGCTGAAGGGCTTGGTCACGTAATCGTCCGCGCCCAGGGTCAGGCCCACCACCCGATCCGTCTCCTCGGTCTTGGCCGTGAGCATGATGACGTAGATGTCTTCGGACTCCCGCCGCAAACGGGTGAGCACCTCCAGGCCGTCCATTTCCGGCAGCATGATGTCCAGTACCACGATGTCCGGCTGGTAGGCCCGAAAGGCCTGCAGGGCCTCGGTGCCCGTGGCCGCGGTGTAGACCCGGAAGCCTTCCTTTTCCAGGTACGCCTTGACCACCTGGCGGATGGCCGGTTCGTCGTCAACCACGAGGATGGTGGCCGACATGCGTTCCCTCCAGCACGTGCCTGGGGTATCCGGACACAGCAGCATGGCGCATCGTCGGGCGTTGGCGAAGTTATCATACCCACGCCTGGCAGGACGTCGGTGGGTCTTTACCAAATCTTCACACGACCTTGACCCCAATTTTGCGGGTGCCGCCTACCATAGAGGGCGAAGGATACGAACCGAGAACATCCTCAGGAACCAAACCCTAAGCAAAAGGAGGTGCATCATGATGGGAGGCTGCTGCGGCGGTTGGGGTGGTTGGTGGGGCTTCGGCATGGGCATGGGCTGGCTGGGCATGATTTTCAACCTGCTGTTCTGGGTGCTCATTATCCTGGCCGTGGTGTGGGGCATTCGCTGGCTGCTGCGCAACACCAACGGGGTGACGCCCACCACGACGTCCGGCGCCACTGCCCAGGCCCAAACCGAGGACCCCAAGCGACTGCTCCAGATTCGCTACGCTCGGGGTGAAATCACCCGGGAAGAGTACCTGCAAATGCTGGCCGACCTGGAAGGCCGCTCCACCAACTAACCACTGCCCACCCACCACTGACCACTGACCACTGACCACTGATCACTGATCACTGTTCACTGTTCACTGTTCACTGACCACTTACCCACTACTGGAGGACACACCATGTGCGGACATCACCACCATCTCGACCCCTTACACACCCAACACCAACAGCACGGCCCGGCAACCACGCCCGCGACCCAGGCCCATGAAGACCCCAAGCGCATCCTGCAACTGCGCTACGCCCGCGGGGAAATCTCCAGGGAAGAGTACCTGCAGATACTCAAGGACCTGGAGGCCCCCCAGGGCACGACCCAGCACCAGGGGCACCAGGGCTAAGCCCCAGGGCCGCACCAGGAACGCAGGGGAAGGGCACCCACGCCCTTCCCCTGTTGTTTTGACGTGTCTCACGATATACCTCCGAGTGCAGGCTATTGCCAATACCGCACAGCACCCTACGGGAGCGATCGGACAGACTCTGGCCACAAAGGTGGCTGCAACGCATTGAGTTAAGCAAGATGATCCTGTTCCTCAGGCCGGGCGTCGTCGGGCGCGGGGGCGTCGCCCCACCATTGCTGCAGACGGCGGGCGATGGTCTGCTCGTAGCCCTGGTCCGAGGGCGTGTAGAAGCGCGCGGCCTGGGCCCCGGGCGGGCGATAGACCTGCCGCACGAAGTGGCCCGGCTCGTCATGGGGGTAACGGTAGCCCTGGCCGTGGCCCAGGGCCCGGCCATCCCGATGGCTGTCTTGCAAATGCGTCGGAACCGGCCCGACCCCGTGCTCGCGCACGAAGTCCTGGGCCGCGAAGATGGCCT